>JBIKIK010000107.1:0-5822 GCA_044361655.1 Luteolibacter sp.
GTGCGACCCCTGCTCCAACCCCGAGTGGCGCTGCGCCTGCGGTGAGAAGAAGTGATAAGGTTATTCGTTGGAGGTTGTAGGGATAAATCCGATGAATCCCCTTCTTCACAAAGAGGGGCACGGGCGGCCCGCCAGTGATTGTCCAAGGGACAAAATCAAAACGCCGAGACGCGGAGAGCGCAGGGACCTTCGCAGAGAAAAAATTGGATGATCCTCATGGTGTGATCACCCCATCCACAAAAACCCCGCGCTTTCCTTAGCGCGCTCTGCCTCTCCGCGTTTCGCTGAAAGAGCCACATTTTTTTCGTGCATTCCGGGCTAAGATGTAAGACTGCTTCCAGCCCGCTGATGTCCGAAACTGCCCAGGAAGACACCCTGCTCCTTGTGGATCCCGATCTCGATTTTCTTGATTGGGCCACGAAGCATTTGTTTGCGAAGAACCTCAAAATCCTTCGCTGCGACAATGCAGCCAATGCGGTGAAGGTGGTCGAAAAAACCCCCGTCGGCGTGGTGGTTGCAGCGATGGAGCTCGAGCCCTTCGATGGCATGGAGCTGCTCGGCCGCATCCTCCAGCACAGCCCGAACACAATGGTCATTCTCACTGCGGGCTTCCCCAGCACCGGCCAAATCATCGAGGCCACCCAACGCGGCGCTCACGATGTGCTGCGCAAAGAATCGCTCGCCTTCGAACTTCGCACAGTCGTCGAGTCGGCACTGCAAATGCGTGAAGAGCGCCGCAGCGCGGGCAAGCCGGCAGCGGAACTTCCCAAGAACGATGGCCGCGTGAAAATGATCGGCATTTCGCGCGCCCTCCAAGGGGTCTTCAAAATGGTTGGCCGCGTCGCACGATCGGACGCACCTGTTCTCATCGCCGGCGAAAGCGGCACCGGCAAGGAGCTGGTCGCAAAAGCCGTGCACGAATACAGCCCGCGCCACCACAAGGAGATGATCACCATCAACTGCGGTGCAATTCCGGAAAACCTTCTCGAGAGCGAACTCTTCGGTCACGAAAAAGGCTCGTTCACCGGTGCGATCGCACGCCGTGCCGGACGCTTCGAGCAAGCGGATGGCGGCACGCTTTTCCTCGACGAAATCGGCGACATGCCGCTCAGCATCCAAGTGAAACTTCTGCGCGTCCTGCAGGACGGATCCTTCTCGCGCGTCGGCTCAAACGAAAACCTCACCACCGATGTGCGCATCATCGCAGCGACGCACAAGAATCTCGCCGAGGAAGTCGCCGCCGGCCGCTTCCGCGAGGATCTTTATTACCGCCTCAATGTCGTCGAGATCCGCATTCCGGCGCTCCGCGAACGCATCGAAGATATCCCGCTGCTTGCCGAATTTTTCCTCCAACGCATCACCCGCAAGAACGGCATGGCACGCATCCGCCTCACCGCCGAAGCAGTGAACCTCCTGCAGTCTCACACATGGCCGGGAAATGTGCGCGAACTCGAAAACACGATCGCCCGCGCCTGCGCGCTCGCGACCTCAAACATCCTCCTGCCAGCCGACATCCCGCTCTCATCGATCCCCGGCAAATCCCCCGCCCTGCTCACCAACGCGATCGATCAATTGATCAATCTCGCCCCGACCGACGACGAGCTCCTCGCATGGGCGAACCGCGAGATCGCCGGCCGCATCGTCGAGCGCGCGGATGGCGACCTCAAAAAAGCCGCTCTCTCACTGCACCTTTCGGTCGCCGGCCTCCGCGACATTCTCAAAAATTGAGGATCCAAGCCCCGCTCCCGCATGCCGGCCAAATTGGCGCTTTTCCGGTCATCCGGACTGGCCACACCCGCGAACTGATGCAAGGATAGGCGCGACGAAATGCATCTGAGGTCGATTCTGCCATTCATGCTCGCGCTTGCCTGCGCCCCCGCCCGCGGTCAGGGCGCGGAGGACGACATGCGCAAGGGCGATGAGTCGCTCACCGCAGGGCTTTGGGAAATTGCTGCATTTCACTACGATCGCAGCCTGCAAGGTGCCAAGCTCGAGCCCGAGCAAAGCGCCCGCGCGGCCATCGGCTTGGCCGAAGCATGGATTCGAGCCGGGAAATCCGCTGAGGCCCTCGACCTGCTCGAGCAATCGATCGCACGCAACAACCCGGAACAGCCGTTTTGGAAAGGTCAGGCCCTCGCAGCCTCAGGCCGCATCGCCGATGCGATCGCCCAACTCGCCCCGCTGTTGGAAAAGCCTGATGCCCCGCATCGTTTTGAAACGGCGACGAGCCTCGCCAACCTGCAACTCGCGCTCGACCAAGGCGATGCCGCACTCGCGACACTCGCGGGACTGGAAAATTCCATCGACCCAGCGCAAGCGCCCGACCTCCTGCTGCGCGAAGTGGAAATCCTGATCGATGCGAAAAAAATTGCCGACGCGCGCAAGCGACTCGCCTCGGTCGAATCGTTTCCTGAAAAATTCCAAGCAAGTGCCAATCTTCTCAACGCCCACCTCACGCTCGCCGAAGACCAACACTCGGTCGCCGCCGGGCTTTTCAAGACGCTCATCGATCAACCACAAGGCCTCAAACTCCGCCAGTTCCACTCGGCCGCTGTCGGGCTTACCGACGCATTGAATGGCTCCGATGGTCCCGTCGCGGCATTAGCATTCATCATTTCATTCATCGGCGATTACCCGGACTCTCCGCAACTCGCAGCACTCTTCCAACGCATCGAAAACATGCTACCGGAAAAACCGCTCGCGGATGATCCTATTCTCGTCCAGCTCGCGCAATGGATCAGCGCCGATGAGATCACACCCACCGGCCTCGTCCCCACCGATGAGGCGACCTGCGCCGCTGCATGGCCATCTGCAAAACCGCGCGAGGAAATTGTCGCCCATGCGATCTTCACCCGCTCGCTCGCACTCGACCACAATGGATCGACAGCGGCGCTCGCCGAATCTCGCCGACTCACCAACCGCCTGCGCGCGGAGTTTTCCGATCACCCTCTCGCCAATCGCGCGTTGCTGATGATTGCCAAACGCGACCTCGCCACAGGTGCGTACGACAAGGCCGCTCACACGCTCACGATCCTTCGCGAAAATTCAAAGCTCCCGCAAGAGCGTGGCGAAGCAGCTTTCCTCGAAGCGATGGAGGCTTACAAAAAAGGCGAAACAGGCCCCGCCGCCAAACTTTTCGAACAAGCCGCCAAGGACCTCGAAAACGAGAACTCCAACAACGCGCGCTTCAACTCACTCGTCGCGCTGACGATGGACGAAAAGCAAGGCGCATCGTCGCTCACCACCATTGCCAACATCAAGGACCCGGCACTCGCCGACGACATCAAGCTCGAACGCGCGATGGCCGCGAAGTCATCGCCAGAAAAAACCCAAGCCCTCGCGGAATTCATCTCACAAAACCCGCAGCACCCGCGCGCCAACGAAGCCCGCATCGCCGCCGCCCACGCCGCACTCGACCAATCACCGCCCGACCTCACCCGCGCGCAAAACTCGCTCGATGAGCTCACCAAACAAGCCAACACCGAGCAAGCGGTTCCACCCGCGCAGCTCGCTTGGTTGAAACTTCGCATCTCCTCCGCGGCACGCGACCTGCCCGCAGTGATCGCCAACGCCAACGCCCTGCTCACCGAATTCCCCGCCGATCCAGTGGCGGGCGACGCGACCCTGCTGCTCGGCCGCGCCCACTTCGAATCCCGCAGCTACAACGACGCACGACTCGTGCTCGAGAAACTCGCCGCCACCAGCGCCGACCCCTCACGCGCCCAAGCGGCATGGCTGCTCGCCGCCCAATCGGCCGCACTCGTGCAGACCCCGCAATCACGCCAAGAAGCATTGATCCTTTTCAAAAAATCCAGCGAATCAGACTCACCGCTCGCATCGGTCGCCCGACTCGAAATGGCACGACTCATGATCGACATGAATCAGGCGGAGGAAGCGGTCAACCTGCTTCGCCCATGGTTTTTTTCATTGCCGAAAAACGATCCGATTCACCAAACCTGCGGCCTGCTGCTTGGCGATGCGCTGCAAGCATTGAGCCTCACCCGCCCCCATGCTCTCGCCGACGCTCTTGGGATTTACGACCTGCTGCTTGCCAACACCGATAAGAAATCAGCGCACTTCAACCGCCTCCAATACCTGCGTGGCCGCATCCTCGAACAAGTTCCCGACAAGCCGGATAGCCCAGGCCATAACGAACAGGAAGCCCTGCGCGCCTACTACTCGGTGCTCGAAACCAGCGAAACTCCCACCGAGTGGAACTACTTCGAGCTTTGCGGATTCCGCGCGCTCACGCTTTGCGAAAAATCCCAACGCTGGCTTGCCGCCATCGCCTGCGCCCGCAAAATCGCTTCTTTCAACGGCCCACGCGCCGATGAAGCCAAACAACGCGCCGAACAAATCCGCCTCAAAAACATGATTTGGGAAGACTGATCCCAAACCAACCCCATCCAACACCCGACGATCATGCCCAACCTACTCATCACAGGACAATCCGGCCGCATGGGCCAAGCCCTCATGCAAGCCGCCGCCGCCGATCCCGACTCGACCGTCACCGCCACCCACGATGTCGGACAAGACCTCGACGCCGCAGTTCAAAAGGCCGATTGCATCATCGACTTCACCGTGCACTCGTTCACCGCGCAAGTCGTCGAAGCAGCCTTGAAGCATGGCACCCGACTCGTCATCGGCACGACCGGTCACAGCGATGAGGAACGCGAAATGATCCGCAAAGCTGCCGAAAAACTTCCGATCGTTTTCGCATCGAACTACTCGGTCGGCGTCAACACGCTCTTCTGGCTCACCCGCCACGCCGCGCGCATCCTCACCCAGGACCGCTTCGACATCGAAGTGACCGAAATGCACCACCGCCACAAGATCGACTCACCCTCCGGCACCGCACGCACGCTGCTCGCAATTCTCAACGAGGAAACCGGCACTTCCTACAAGGACGATGTCACCCACGGCCGCATCGGCAACATCGGCCCGCGCCCTCAACGCGAGATCGGCATGCACACACTGCGCGGCGGCGATGTGGTCGGCGACCACACGGTGATGTTTGCCGCCGATGGCGAACGCGTGGAACTCACTCACAAGGCATCCTCACGCCTCACCTTCGCTGCCGGTGCCGTGCGCGCGGCCAAATGGCTCGAATCGCAACCTGCCGGACTCTACGACATGCAGGATGTGCTCGGCCTGAAATGATCGATCCATCCATTCAATAACACTCCTTCATGCGCCTCATTCCCGTTTTTTTCACCCTGCTCGCGATTGCCGCCTGCAAACCGCGCGATGCCTCACAGGCAAAGCCAAACGACAATCCGCCACCAAGCGCCCAAGTCGCAGCGGAGGAAAAACCCATCACCGCAAAGGCCGATGTGAAATCATCGCTGCTGCGCATCAACTCGACGCAGCAGTCATGGAATGTCTGGCAGCCATGGGAGAAATCCCCGCCGCGCAAACGCCGCGCCCTTGCCGCCGTGGTCGGCCCGCAACAAGTCCTCACCACCGCCGAGCTGGTAACCGATGCAACCTACCTCGAATTTGAATCCTGCGATGGCACAAAGTTCTCACCGGCCAAGGTGATCGCCGCCGACTACGAGGCAAACCTCGCGCTGCTCGGTCCCGCATCCGACACCGCCGGTGCCGAACTTTTCGCCACGCTCACGCCATTCGAAATTTCAAAACCCGCCACCATCGGCACCCCACTCTCAATCGTTCAGATCGAGGAAAACGGCGTCGCACTCGAAACGACAGGCGCGCTGCAAAGCGTCGACCTCATTTCAAATTTCCTGCAAGGCAACAACTTCCTTACCTACCGCGTGAAGGCCTCGATGCAGGATGCCGCAGGCAGCTACTCGCTCCCG
>JBIKIK010000009.1:0-19271 GCA_044361655.1 Luteolibacter sp.
CCATGGGTGGATTCCGAAGGCGGGGATGATGAAATCCGGGTGGGCGACGGCAAGGGATTCGACCTTGGACCAATCGTCTTCGCGGGTGGCATTGACGATGCATTTCTCGATGCGCGCTTCGCGCATGGTGCGGATGATCGCATCGTGATTGCCGAGGCGCGGGTCTTGCAGGTGGTTGTGCGCGTCGATCCAACCTGACATGGACGGGAGGCGTTGTTTTAGCGAAGCCCGCGTGGCTTGACTTGATTGGGCGAGTCGAAGGTCACATCGGTGATTGAAATCCGGCGACCGCTTTCGGGGTCGTGCGAAGCGACCTGCATTTTGCGCAGCGTCCAGACTTTGTCGGCGACCTGCATGATGTCTTCGACTTGAAATTCTTTGAGCAGTCCGCCCTTCGAGTCGTGGCCGCGGATTTTCATGAATGCACCAAATTTTTCGTGCACCCAGACATAGACCACTTCGTAGCGGCCGGGGGTGTTGTGCGGTTTGTCGATGCGGATTTTGTAGCAGGGTTGACCGCCGACATCTTCGCTGCCTTCGAGCTTTGGATTGGGCCAATAGAAGAACCGCAGCGAGAGGTCCTCATAGGTCAGGTCGGTGCCGGCGATGGGGGCGACGAGTTGGCTGGCGCTCAGGTCGCGGGTTTTGCCATCGATGATTTCAAAAAGGTTGTAGGACGAATCGCCCATGCGCATGTGGAAGATGCGTGGCGTGTTCGGGTTTTCGGAAAACTGGAATTGAATTTCGCGGCCCATCAGGAAGAGCGTGATGGGGGTCTTGTGGTTGCCCTTGCGGATGCTGCCGGTGAGGCCTTTTTCAAGCTTGGTGAGGGACGCCGAGAGGCGCGCGCCTTCCAAGATCGCTGCGGGGTCGGGTGCCTGGGCCATGGCGTTGAGGCACAGGAAGGGCAGGGTAAGGGCGAGCAAAACTCGGCGGTGCATGGCAAGCAAGATGGCCGATTTGTGCCGAACGGCAAGGACAGCTATGTGGTGAGTTCAAAAAATAAGCGGGCTTGGTCGCTGTTTTTTTAAACAATTTTCGATTGGGGCTTGATGGACTTGGGGCCCGCCCCTTGGATGGTCGGGTCACCAATTTCCGCGCCACATGAGTCTCCGCAAGCAACTTTCCGATATCCTCCCGCCATTGCTTCCCGGAAACCCGACTGATGCCATCAAGGGCACTGAATTGATCCGTCTGACGCGGCTGCAGTTGAAGGGGAATTATTCCGACGCCTCGCTGCGTTATCATTTTTCCATCATGTCCTGCGATCCCGGTTCGCCGATTGCCAAGGTTGAGAAGGGTCAGGGTTATTATCGTCGCAGCGCGCCATTGCCGGCCTTGTCCGGTGCGCAGGAGTTGCTGGCGCTAACGCAGGGAAGGCTTGAGGATTTGACTGCTGCGGATGTCGAAGCGGTCGATGGTGCGATGCTGCGAATCCGCAAGTTCCGCGCGGTGGTGACGAGATATTTTGAAATCAACGGTCGGTTTCCTTTTGCGTTTCGCGAGGCCTTCGGCAAAGACGCGCCGATTGGGAATTTGTGGAAGTACCCCGAGTTGGTTTTGGTCGATTGGGAAACCGGCGGCTCTCCCGACGAGGAGATGTCGCTCGATGAAACCATGCTTTCGTTCAAGCAGCGCATGGGGATCGCGCCGTTTCGTTTGCACGCTGCGCGTCTGCGGATCCAGCCGTCGCTGCACACCTATCGTGAGGACTTTTACCAGACCCTTGCCGTGTCGATGTGGGCGCAGGGTGGGGAATTGATTTATGCGTCTCCAATCGAGGATGAGGCCTTGGCCGATGGCCTGCGTCGTCTGAGCGCGGCCTTTGGCGTGGGGGTGACTTCCTTTGGGCTTACCGCCGATGCCTTGGATGAACTTCCGCGCCCGGCGAATATCCTCAACGCGCACCCGCGTGAAACCGAGGCGATCATGGCCAAGCTCGAGATCAACCGCATCGCGGCACCTAGGTCGCGTGCGCAGCTGGATTGGAACGAGTTGAGTTCGCTACGCAACGAATCGGAAGAAGCCGAGAAGTTGGTGCGCTGGCTCACGCGTTGCATCGATGAGCGCAAGGCCGAGGGGTATCGGGAGGAGTGAGAAGGGGTACGGCGGTTGTAAATTGCCGCCAGTGTCTGTTAATCACTGAGCTCTAACTCCCCCTCAACCTTCGACTTCGACGGTGAGGTTGATTTCGACGGCTACATTGAGTGGCAGTGCGGCGGCGCCGAGGGCGGTACGGGAGTGTTTGCCTTTGTCGCCGAGGAGTTCGACGAGAAATTCCGAGGCGCCGTTGATCACTTGTGGGTGGTCGTAAAAATCAGCCTCGGAATTCACGAAGCCGTTGAGCGCGACGATTTGTTTGATTTTGTCGAGTGAGCCGATCGCATCGCGAATGACGGCGAGGCGGTTGAGCATGATCATGCGTGCGGCGTCTTTCGCTTCATCGATGGAGACTTGGGTGGGGACCTTGCCGATCACTTTGCGGGTGGCATCGATGGGGAGTCCGCCGGAGAGGAAGAGCAAATTGCCCGAGCGCACGCAGTTCACATAGGCGGCGACCGGTGTGGGAACTTCTGGAAGGGCGAGGCCCATCGAGTGGAGTTTGGCGAGGATGTTGTCGTTCATGGTGTGGTTGATGTGTGTTGTGAGGCGAATTACCTGGGAGGATCTGATTTGTTTGCTGCGGCGGCGGGGAATTGATTGGTGAGCAGGGCGACGAGCTGCAGGCCTTGAGGGGTGAGTGTCGCTTGGTTGCCGATGCCGGTGATGAGGTTGCGGGTGAGGTAGCGGTGGGGTTTGGTCGAGGGCTTTACGGAGGTGACGACAGGGGCGTTCACCTCACGGCTGCTTGGGGTGAAGCTGACTGGTTGACCGGTGGCGCTGAAGGTGATTTCCCAGGATTTTTGGTTGTCGGTGTTGCCTTTCACGATCCACGGGTAGCGTTTCACAAAGTCGGGTGTGCCGGTGGTGGGCGTGGTGACTTTGAAGTAGCCCGGAGTGTTGGTGACGAAATCGCTGAAGCGTATCTCGGGATTGTTTCGATGTTCGAGAAAGAAGCGTGCGACATCGGTGCCGACGAGGTTTATGCCATTGAAATTTCCCTGCGTGTTGAGTCCGCGGCCGTAGTGGTCGTGCCAGTCCTGGTAGCGTGGGCTCATGAGCATGGCGAGCTCGAGGTGGAGGTGGGCGCGCACGCGGTCGATGCCGGCGCCGGTGTACCCCATGCGGCCGAGCACCGAGCCGGCCTTGACCTTGTCGCCGGGTTGGCAGGTGATTTCCGCAAGGTGGGCGTAGAGCGAATAAACAGCGGTGCCTTCCCACTCGTGTTCGACGACGACATACTTGCCGTAGTTGCTGCGTCCGGCAAGGGGGCTGATGTGGACGACGCGACCGGCGGAGATGCTGGTGATCAGATCGAGCGGGTTGCCCGAGCGGTCGCGCTTGATGGGTGCGATGTCGATGCCTTCGTGAAATTTTGTGAGCAGCACTTCATTTTCGAAACGAAAGGCGTTGCGGACAAACCCGAAGGATCCGCCCTCCCATGGTTTTGAGGCTTGGCCTTCGAAGATGCGATCCACATGCATGTAGAATCGCTCCGGCTCGTTACTGAATAAATTTGTGTTCTCGGTGGGCAGTTGAAGGTCCTGCGCGGCATGGAGCGCGCCGCAAAACGCGAGGGTGCAAAGCAAGGTGCGGATCATGACGTGACTGCGGGGCTCAATCTTTTTTCTTCTTCTGGTCGTCCTCGCCGCTGCGTTTGGTCGACTTGTCGAAAATCGAAAGGTCGGCCAGCGTGATGCCTTTCCACACGACCAGCACGCCATCGTTGATCGGTTGATCGATTATGACTGCATCGACGATACGGCCATTGACTTGGGCGACGAGCCACTTGCCCTGATTGATATTCGTCAGTGCTGAGAGTCGTTTTGCGGCGCTGTCCCTGAGTCGGAATACTGCGCCATAGCCATCGCCGGCATCGGATGGGAAGGGGCTGTAGGAGACGACATCCTTGGTGCTGATTTCGGGGAGCCTACGGAAGTAGCGTGTTTGCCCGTTGTTGAGCGTGTGGGGAAAAATCATCTTCGGGTTGTCGCTGGCCTCCGTCTCGATGTGGAAGGATAGGCTGGCCTTGTTCTCCGCCTTGCCGCCGGCCGAGAGCATCGAAGGGGCGGCGAGGGCAATCAGGGTGCCGAGGGTGGCGCAGAGCAATCGCATGGGCCCAATGAAGCAGAGTGACCCCAATGAGGAAGAAAATTTGAGCGCCACGGCCGTCATTTTCATGACTCATGTGGGCAGGTCAGCATGATCATCGCAAGTCACTCCTTGCACGGGCGGAAATCATGGTTTTTACTCCGCGCATGCACGACAAGATCAACCTTACGCGCGAAGTGGCGGCGATTCAGATTCCGAGTGGCGATGCCCTCACGCTTCCTGCCGGGACCGAGGTTTACATCACCCAGAAACTTGGCGGCACTTTCACTGTTGCGACCAGCCAAGGTCTTGCGCGAATTTCCTCACAGGATGCCGACTCGCTTGGCATCGACATGACCGAGGAGAAGAAAAAGCAGGAAGAGGCCGAGCGTTTGAAGGATGCGCCGATCGATGAGCAAGTGTGGGGTCAGCTCAAAGGCGTTTATGATCCTGAGATCCCGGTGGACATCGTCAACCTCGGCTTGGTCTACGATTGCAGCGTCGACAAGGAAGACGACAAGACGGTGGTGTCGGTGAAGATGACGCTGACCGCGCCCGGCTGCGGCATGGGTCCGGTCATTGCGGCTGATGCGCAGGCAAAGATCATGACCATCGAGGGCGTCGATGAAGCGCGGGTTGAGCTCGTGTGGGATCCGGCATGGAATCAGGAGATGATTTCCGAAGAAGGCCGGATGAAGCTCGGCATGGTCTGAGTGATTTTTTTGTAACTCTCGTGAGAAACTTCGGCTCGCGTCGGCGGTAATTCAGAAAGATGTACCGCAAAGCCGCCAAGGTCGCCAAGGGTCGCAGAGAAGAAGAGTTATGGGATAAATGCTGAAAAGCTAAAAAGAGCAGTTGAAGCTGCTTCTTCCTCATTTCAGCGTTTACCTTGTCGAATCGAGGTAAGCGATGATCGACGGGATCGCGGTTTCGAGCACCTTGGCGACTTCCTCGTAGGCGGCGGGGCCCATGCCGATCGGGTCGGGCACATCGAGGCCTTGGCGTTTATCGGTGATGCCGGAAAATTCGCGAATGAGGAAAAACTTGTCGGCGTGCGAGGGGAAGCGGCTTTCGAGTGCGGCCAAGTGGCCTTCGGTCATGGCGAAGACATGGGTTGCGGCCTCGAGGATTTTTTCCGTCACTTGGCGGCTGGCGAAATCATCGAGATGAGCGCCGCGTTTTTTGAGGACCTTGAGGGTTTCGCGGCTGGCGGGTGAGCCTTTGGATGCGGCGACACCGGCGGAGCTGGTGGCGAGATCGTCGCGGCCTTCGATGGCTTTGCGAAAGAGGCCCTCGGCCATCGGGCTGCGACAGGTGTTGCCGGTGCAGACGAAGAGGATGTGAAGCGAAGAGGGCATGTGGATGCGAAAACTCAAAGGACTCTATGTGCACCTGCCGAGGGTCGCGAGGCGAAAATTTCGGCCGTAAGGCCGGTTTTGGCGTGGTATTCGGTGGCAAGTTTGCTGGCGATGTCGTTTGCTTTGGCTGATTCACAAAGCGTGACTGTTGATCCGCCGAAACCACCGCCGGTCATGCGGGTACCGATCACGCCGCCGCTGCGGCCGATGCTTTGTGCGGCATCGACGAGGACATCGAGTTCTCTGCAAGAGACTTCGAAATCATCGCGCAGCGATTGGTGCGAAGCGGCCATGAGCGGGCCGAGTTTTTCGAAATCGGCGGCTTTGAGTGCAGCGGCTGCTTCGATGGTGCGAGTGATTTCACCCACGACATGGCGGGCGCGGCGGTTGACCGGATCGCCGAGTTTTTCCCAATGATTTTCCACATCGGCCATCGTGACATCGCGCCATGTGCGTTTGCCGATGATCTTGAGAGCATCTTCCGTGTGCTTGCGACGAAGCGCGTAACCGCCATCGGACAATTCGTGATGCACCATCGTGTTGGAGATCAGGACGGTGAGGTCGGGATGGGTGAATGGCACGAGCTGCGGTTCGGCCGTCATGCAATCGATGAGCACGAGGTGGTCTTTGGTGCCGAAGGCTGAAGCAAATTGATCCATGATGCCGCAGGGCACATGGGCGAAATCGTGTTCGGCCTTTTGGCAGAGCAGGGCTTTTTCGCGGGTGCCGATTTCCAAACCGAGCAAGCCTTCGAGAAATGTTGCTGTGGCGCATTCCAAGGCGGCGGATGATGAAAGGCCCGCGCCACCGGGGACGGAGGAGAGAATGTAGGCATCGAAGCCAGGGACCGTGTGCCCGAGGTTTTGGAATCCGCGAATCACACCGCGCAGGTAGTTGGTCCATTTCGGTTCGCCTTCTTCGACCGCTTGCGAGACATCGAAGCTGGCGATGCCGCCGCCGAGGGCGGTCGCGATGCGGACCGATGAGCTGCCGTTCGGAGTGCCGGCGATGACGATGTAGCGGTCGATGGCAAAGGGCAGTACAAAGCCATCGCAATAGTCGATGTGTTCGCCGATGAGGTTCACGCGGCCAGGGGCGGCGGCGGTGATGCTGGCCTTGGCATGAAGATTTTCCAGAAGACCGGCAGCCGCTTTTTCGGCGAGCGATTCGAGTGAGGGTGGAGTTTGAAGCATGGTAGGGATTAGGGTGTGTCGGTGGTTTGATAGAGTCGGCGACGATAGCTTTGGACCGCATGCGTCCAGATCGGGTGGATGCTGTCGGCGGGGCGGAGCCATACCGCGCGGTGCATGAGGAGCATCGCGGGACCAAGGTAGAGCAGCTCCGAAAGTTCGTTTTTGCTCAGGTCGCCCGGGCCTTTCGTAAGGCATCGTTCGGCGAGTGCTTCTTCATTTTGCCGCAGCTCGACATTTTCAAGCAACGACACATGGACGCCGTTCACATAGGGATCGACCACCGCGGCAATGATGCCATGGCGATCGTCGCCTGCCGCATCGAGTGCCGGATCAATGGCGCCCTTGGCTTCTTCTGCGAGCACCATCACGCTTGGTGGATCCCTTTCCTCGGGAATGCTAAGAATGCCGTGTTTGGCGAGTTTGAGTCCGTAACGCACGCGGCTGGTCCAAACCGAAACTGGTGCGGAAAGCACGAGCCCGAGGAGGATCGGTGAAATCCATGCGGTGAATGTGAGGTCGATGTTCAACGCGACCACGGTCCACACGATGCCGAGGATCGTCGGAAACAAATGGAAGCGAATCGCGTCGCCCCATGTGGTGCCGTCGGTCTCGCGGTTTTGGTTTCCCCATCCGACGGCGCGGCCGAGCAGGATGCTGATGACCATGAGCGTGTGCGCGGCCATGATGCATGGGGCGAGTAGGATCGAGACGATGGATTCGAGGGTAACCCCCGTCATGATGCGGAAAGTACCGCCGAAGGACTTGCGAATTTGCGGCACGAAAATCGCGCGCAGCATCGAGAGGATTTTTGGAAGGAAGAGCAGCGCGAAAATGAAGCAGGTGAGGATGATGCTTTGCTCGATGCCATTGAGACCGAACAAGCGCTCCACATGGCTTTCAAAGGGTAAGCGGCTCAGTTCGCTGGTGGAGCGATCCCATGCGACCCAGGTGCCAAGCACGAGGAACAGGAACCAAAGCGGGCTGCCGAGGTAGGCCATGATGCCCATGAAGAGGTGCATGCGCACCGAGAATGGCAGCTTGCGCGCGAAGATGAGCCAGAGGTGTTGGAGGTTGCCTTGGCACCAGCGGCGGTCGCGGATGAGGTGATCGACGAGTGTGGGCGGCGCTTCCTCGTAGGTGCCTTCGATGTCCCATGCGAGCCATACCTCCCAGCCCTCGGCAACCATCAGTGCCGCTTCGACAAAATCGTGGCTGAGGATGCGGCCGCCGAAGGGTTCGCGTCCGGGGAGTGCGGGGAGTTCGCAGAACTCCGAGAAGGGCTTGAGACGGATCAGCGCGTTGTGACCCCAGTAGCTGCCGCCGCCGAGTTGCCAGAAGTTCAGGCCGCGGATGAACACAGGTCCGTAAAGCCGCATGGCAAATTGTTGGAGTCGGGTGAAAACCGAGGATCCGCGGATGAGCTTGGGCGGCGTCTGAAGAATGCCGAGGCGAGGGTAGGCCTCCATGACGCGGGCCATTTTGATGATGTCGGCGCCATCCATGAGGCTATCGGCATCGAGCACGAGCATGGCTTCGTAGCCTCCGCCCCAAGTGCGGACAAAGTCGCCGATGTTGCCGGCCTTGCGGTTTTCGTTGGTCCTACGGCGTCTATAGTAGATGCGGCCGAAGCCGTCGAGTTTGCGGCAGAGATTGGTCCATGCCGTTTCCTCCATGACCCAGAGATCGAGGTCGCGCGTGTCGCTGAGGATGAAAAAATCGAACGACTCTAGGTGGCCGGTGGCTTCGATCGAGCGGTAGATTGCCTCGATGCGCGCGCAGGTGCGGGTGCTGTCTTCATTGTAGACAGGCATGACTACCGCATGGCGTTTGGTGAGTGGACCGCTGCAGCCATCGGCAAGTTTTGTGATGCGTGCCGCGCGGCGGACACCGCGCAGCATGTCGATCGCGCCGAAGATCGCGTGAAACGATCCGAGTGTGAGAAGGCCATTGAGCAGGATGAATATGGCCAGCAGCGGGAAGTGGGCTTTTTGCAGCCCCATGCGCCAGAAGAGGTCGGCGAGCCATAGGCTGGCAGCGATGTTGAACAGAAGAACGCAGCCGAAGAAGATCGCGCGCCGCATGCGGGTGGCTTTGGCGCTGAAGAACACTTGGCCCGAGTCGGGCGGTGAGAGGTCGGCGGGTTCCATCAGTCGAGAAGGAAGAACCATGCGGCCAGCGCGAGGATGGCGAGCAGCACGGCAGTGAACATGAGTCGGACGATCGGTTTGCGATCCATCGTTTGCCACCATTGGGCGGCACCGCTGCCGATGGCGTTGAGCTCAAGCGGCTTGGGCACCATGGTGAGGTTGGCGAATCGCGGGCCTGCGGCGAGGTAGGATTTTTTCATCGCCTCGACAAAAGCGGTTGGCCATGGTGGCGGGGTAAGAAACACGCCCTGCCATTTGTCGGGCATGCCGGCGAGGAGGAGTGCGAGACGGCCGCGGGCTGCGAGGCGGCGGTTCTCGAGCGGAACATCGAGCACATCCTGGGTCCAGTTGACGATTTCGGTCAGAGCCTCTTCCATCGCAAGAAGACGCGCTGGTTTGTCCGGTTCCTTGGTGCGTCTTTCGGATGCCCGCCACAGGATGCCGCGGACGAGCTCGGCAACGAGCAAACGATTGCGCAGGCGAAGTGCTTGCAAATAGGCCTCAACCGCGGTGTAGGCCTCCTCCCACTCGGCGAGTTCCTGTTCGCTAAGTGGCGGCAGGCGGTCTAGGGAGTGATGCGATGGACCCATGTTTCGGTGAGGTAATTGTCACCGCGTTTCAGGCAGCAACGAAGCTCGATCGGACCGATGTCTGAAAGCTTGGATCCTTCGGCCGAAGGAGCGACTTGGAATGCGAGGCGCCAGCGGTCTTCGGGAATTTGTTGCAGGTTGACGCCTTGGATGACGACCTTGCCGCCGTTTTCGCCGATAGCTTCGATTTGTGGCGTGATGGGTGTTTCGCCGTTTTGTTGAAGGCTGGTACCTTTGAACTCGACGATGATGGTGCGCTGACCGGGTTGCCAATCGTGGATGCCGCTGCGGGTGGCAGCCACATGGCCGATCGCTTGGGATGGGTCGGGGTCCATCGTCCAGTGTTGGCGATAGGAAAACTCGATGCGATCGCCGGCTTGCGGGATGCGTGCGGGTTCCCACATTGCGACAGTGTTGTCGGCAAGCTCGTTGGTCGTCGGGATTTCCATCAGCATCACACGACCGGGGCCCCAGTCGGAGGTTGGCTCGATCCACAATGACGGACGCAGGTGGTAGGCGGCTTCATCGTCCTCATAGGCGCTGAAGCGGCGGTCGCGTTGAAGGAGACCAAAGCCATCGCACTTGTCCATGCTGAAGAAGCTGAACTCGAGTTGGCCCGAATCATTGCAGATCGGCCTCCAGATGCGTTCGCCGGTGCCCATGCGGATGGCGAGGCCATCGGTGTCGTGCACCTCCGGGCGGAAGTCATCAAAGCGGCGGCGCGAGTTTTCGCCGAACCAGAACATGCTCGACATCGGTGCGATGCCAAGGCGTTGGACAGCGCGGCGGGCAAAGATCACGGCGCGGACCTCGACGATGGTTTCGTTGCCGGGATGAATTTTGAAAGCGTAGGCGCCTGTGTAGGAGGGTCCGTCGAGGAGTGCGTAGAGGCGGGCCTGGGTTTCGCCCGGCTGTGGTTTGCGCAGCCAGAATTCGCGGAAGTTGGGGAACTCCTCTTTGGTGCCCTCCGAGTCCAGACCGGTGTCGACTGCAATGCCGCGCGATGAGATGCCCCAGCGCTGGTTGCGGCCGAGCGCGCGCCAATAGCTTGCACCTTGGAAGACGATCAGTTCGTCGAAGTAATCGGTATTGTTGAGTTGAGTGTGGAGGCGGAATCCGGCAAAGCCACCATCGGGTGGAAGCTCGCCGTGTTTTTGGATGAGCGGACCATAATTGAAAAATGCCTCGGCGAGGCGGATGCGTTGCTGGTGGCTGCTGGTGAATTCATTCAAGGCCACCGGCTCGCGATAAAGATAACCGGGATGGAAAAACATCGCGCGGAAGGGCAGATTTTCGGCAGCCCACAATGCTTGATTCGGATTAAAGCGGATGTCGCGGTACTGATCGTAGGTCAGGTTGTTCATCCACGCCGGCAACGAATCGCGGTTGGGGGGCGTGTAGGGTTTGTTGGCAAGATCCCTTGCCCTGCTCTGTATGCTGTCGAACCCGATGTCTTCGCGTTCCCATGTTTGACTCAGGACGCTCTGCGTTGCGGCGGCGACCACGAAAAGAATGAATATGCTTCGCACGGGGCGATTATTTAGGTGTGACGCGGCGCGGCGTCAAGATTGGCCATTGCTAATTCCATTCGAAAATCGGAATTTTTTTGTGTAGTCGGAAAAATAACATAAAGGCTACATCGATCGGAGGAGGCCGAGGGTTTCCTCGAGTCGGGCCTTGGGCTTGATGGTTTCGAGCCGGGGAAAACGCCTTTCGGCCAGCAGGATGTAGGCGCCGTTGCGGTACAGCATGAGGCGCTGGCCTTGGATTTCGACCGACTGGATGTCGTTGCCGGCGGCAAGTGACTTGATGCGGGCAATCGTCAGCAAGTTTTCCACCGGTCCGGGCAGGCGGCCGAAGCGGTCGCGCCATGCCGACTCGAGCGCATCCACGGCTTTGACGGTGAGCACGGCGGAGAGCTCGCGGTAGGCCTTGAGGCGCAGGCGTGTATCATCGAGCCAAGTGCTTGGCAGAAACGCGGGGATCGCATCGCTGGCATTTTGGCTGTCGTGTTTGAGCCAAGCGGCTTCGGTGCTGACGACGAAGTCCGCCTTGAAGCTTGGAGGTGACGGGCTGGTGGTTTTGCGTCCTTTGAGTCGTTCGACCGATTGCTTGAGGAGTTGGCAATAGAGGTCGAAACCGATTTGGGAAATGTGACCTGATTGTTTGGTGCCGAGGAGATTTCCCGCGCCGCGGATTTCGAGATCGCGCATGGCGATTTTGAATCCCGAGCCGAGTGCGGTGTGCTCCTTAATCGCGTGGATGCGTTTGCGGGCATCGCCGGCGGTGATCATGTCGCGCGGCAGGAGCAGGATCGCGTGGGCTTTTTCACCGGCGCGTCCGACGCGACCGCGGAGCTGATAGAGATCGGCAAGGCCAAAGCGGTCGGCGCGGTCGATGATGATCGTGTTGGCGTTGGGGATATCGATGCCGGTCTCGATGATCGTCGTGGCCAGCAGCACATCTGCCTCGCCTTTCACGAAGGTACGCATGACCTGCTCGAGCTCGTCCTTGTCCATTTGGCCATGGCCCACAAGGATGCGGGCCTCGGGCACGAGCGCGGCGATTCGTTCGCGCATGTTTTCGATCGTCTTGACGCGGTTGTGCAGGAAAAATGTTTGGCCGCCGCGTTTCATTTCGCGACGGATCGCGTCGCGGATGATGCGTTCGTCGTACGGGCTGATCGATGTTGCTACCGGCACTCGGTTGGGCGGTGGCGTTTCGATCGTCGACATGTCGCGGGCACCCATCAGCGCCATGTAAAGCGTGCGCGGAATGGGCGTGGCGGAAAGCGTGAGCACATCGACCTGGCGGAAGAGCTGTTTGAATTTCTCCTTGTGAGCCACGCCGAAGCGTTGCTCTTCGTCGACGACCACGAGTCCGAGGTCCTTGAAATGCACATCGCCCGAAACGAGCCGATGGGTGCCAATTACGAGGTCGACCGAACCATCGGCGATGCCTGCGATCGTGTCGCGGATTTCGGCGGGTGTGCGGAAGCGGTTGAGAAGGTCGATGCGCACCGGGTAGTCCGACATGCGTTCGCGAAAGGTACGCCAATGTTGTTCGGCAAGCACGGTCGTTGGCACGAGGATGGCCGCTTGTTTGCCGCTGGTGATGGTTTTGAACGCGGCACGGATCGCGACCTCGGTTTTGCCAAAGCCGACATCACCGCAGATCAGGCGATCCATCGGGCGGGCAGTTTCCAAGTCGCGTTTGGTTTCGTCGATCGCGCGGCGTTGATCGCTTGTTTCGACATGATGGAATGAGCGTTCGAATTCCCACATCCATCGAGTGTCGGGCGGGTGGGCGTATCCCGGTTCGTGGTTGCGCTCTGCTTGGACGCGCAGAAGTTTGGCGGCATAATCGAGAATGGATTTTTCGGCCGCCTTGCGGGCAGATTTCCATGCGGCGCTACCGAGTTTATTGAGTTCTGGCGTGCGGCCGCCGAGGCCGACATATTTGCCGACCAGGTGCGCCTGCTCGAGTGGGACTCCGAGCATAGCGCCATCGCGGTACTCAAGGAGCATTTCCTCGCAGTCGTCGTTTTGAACGATGCCGCGAAATCGGGCGATGCCATACTCATAGTGCACGACTAGGTCGCCATGGCTCATTTCATCAACCGATCCGGCTGAGCTGATGTGGCGCGTGCGGTCGAGAATCGAGCGCCGTTTTGCAGCGGCCGTGCGGTAGCGGCCAAAGAGTTCGGAGGAGGAAAGCACCGCGATGCGGGCGAAGGGCAGGGTGAAGCCGGCCATCAGTTCACCGCGCAGAGGCATGATCCCAAGGTCGCGATCAAGATCCTTACCGGAGAGTTCTTCGAAGCGGTCTTGCTCGCCTTGATTGGCAAAGACCATCGCAACCGTCCATTCCTCGCGCCGCCATGTGTTGAGTTGTTGGAAGAATTGCTCGCGGCGGATTTCATCGAGGATGAAGTCACCCGCTTCAAACACCCCGAGCGGGCTCGGATAGACGGCGAGGCTGAAGTCCTCCTCACCATCACCGCATTGCGCGCCTTCCAATATCGACACCGCCGGGTTGTCGATCGTCGCGTCGAGTGAGATCACCACATCATTGGCTTTTCGATAATCGGCAAGGGTCGCATCGGATGACGGCTCGCTGATCGCAATATCCGTCGCATCGAGTTTGCGAGTGGATGCTTGGCTATCGATGTCGAACTCGCGGATTGATTCGATTTCATCGTCGAAGAACTCGATGCGCAGTGGTGCGACCGCCTGCCATGGGAAGACATCGATGATGCCGCCGCGTACGGCGAATTGGCCGCGTCCCGAAACCGTGGGCATGCGTTCGTACTGGTGGCTGGCGAGCGAATTTGTAAAGGCCGCCGGATCGAGCGTGCCGCCAACTTTCAACACAATGCGCGCCGATACGAGTGTAGCGGGCGAGGGGCATGCTTGGGCGAATGCCTCACTGTCGCAGATCACGATCGAGGGCATCGGCTGCGTGAGTGCGTGAAGAATCGCGAACCACTCGGCGGTCGATTCGGGATCGGGCGCGGTTTCGGATTTTTGGTCGATGGTGGCATCGGGCAAGACCAGCGGATCGAGCCCCCAGAGTTCCATTTCGACCGCAAGCCGTTCGCGTTGACGCGGGAGGTCAGAGATCAGCCATACGCTTGATTTCCGCTCCTCGTGAATCACCTTGCAGATCACCGATGAAACAAACGCGTGGGCAGCATTCGCGCAGTGGTCGAGCACGACGCTGCCTTCGCCGGTGACCATGGGGGCCAGGCGTGAGTGGAAATCGGGATGGTGGAGCACCTGCCGGAGCAGCTTTTCCGCGCATGGGTCCGTGCGGGACACGCGGTGATCGATAGGCGTGGGCGGCGCTTCCTGCAAGCGATTGCTCCGCTGATGAAATGAATTCATGCAATCCGGCTGATCATCGTGGCTGGACGGGGCGTCTTGTGGCGTTTACATCGTCCGCATGTTCGTTCGTACCCGCTTCGCGCCATCGCCCACCGGATACCTTCATGTGGGTGGCGCCCGCACCGCGCTTTTCAACTGGTTGTTTGCCCGTCATCACGGCGGAGTTTTCGTGCTCCGCGTCGAGGACACCGATGAAGCGAGAAATACCGATGAGGCGAAGGAAGCGATTTTTGGCGGGATGAAATGGCTCGGGCTTGATTGGGACGAAGGCCCGCAGGTTGGTGGTGGGTTTGGTCCGTATTTCCAAAGCGAGCGCCGTGAGATTTACGACCGTTGGTTTGCAAAACTCGTCGATGCCGGCCGCGTTTATGAGGATGGTGGTGCGTGGAGATTTCGTTTCGATCGCCGCCCGGTGACGATGCACGACCTCGTTTGCGGCGAGGTGACGATTGATTATCGCGATGAATCCAATACGCCCGACATGGTCGTGAAGCGCTCGGATGGCAGCTATGTCTTTCACTTTGTGAATGTCGTCGATGATCTCGAAATGCGGATCAGCCATGTGATCCGCGGCGAGGATCATTTGATGAACACGCCCAAGCACCTTCAGTTGATCGAGGCCTTTGGTATGGAAGCGCCGAAATACGCGCACATTCCGCTAATCCTCAATCCCGATGGCAGCAAGATGTCCAAGCGCGACGAGGGAGCTGCGGTCGGCGATTATCCGCGTCAGGGATTTCTTCCATCGGCGGTGGTGAATTTCATCGCGATGCTTGGGTGGTCGCCAAAGAATGATGAGGAAATTTTCAACCTCGATGAGTTGGTGAGCCGCTTTTCGCTGGAGCATGTGAACCGCGCGCCGGCGCGCTTCGATCTTGAGAAATGCCAATGGGTGAACCAGCAGCATCTGATGCGGCTCGATGCGGCAAGTTTTGCGCGTGAGGCGAGGCCATTTGTCGAGCAGGCGGGACTGCCGATCGGGGATTTGTTTGAATCGGTGATGGTCGCAGTGAAGGACAAGGTGCGGTTGCTGACCGAAGTTCCCAAGGCGGTGGAGTTTTTGCTGCGGGATGATTTTTCTTACGATGGCGAGGCCTTGGCAAAAGCCGGATCAAACCCTACCGTGCGTGATGTTTTTGGCAATCTCGCGGGGCTCTTCGAGCGGATCGATGAGTGGTCCGCCGATGCCGCAAAGGTCGCGCTTTCCGAAGCTGCGGCGAGTTCCGGTGCGAAGGTTGGCCAGATGATGTTCCCGCTTCGCGTCGCTCTTACGGGGCGGGGTCAGGGCCCTGACATGGCGGATGTGCTTAACATTCTCGGCAAGCAGCGTTGCATTTCGCGCGTGAATGTTTTCAACCAAAAGCTCGCATGAAAGAAGTTTACACCATCGATGACCTTGCGAGCCGCGATATTCTTGATGCCGGATGTGAAAAGCCCGCGCGCTTGGCAGTGATCGGATGGCCGATCGCGCATTCGGCATCGCCGCGGATGCATCAGGCGGCGCTGGATGCTTATGGCATCGACTGCCGATACATCCGCTTGGAGGTCCCGGCGGGGCGAGTCGCGGAGGCCTTTGCGAAGATGCGCGCCCTTGATTTCATCGGCTCGAATGTGACCGTGCCGCACAAGTTCGATGCGATGGCGGCATGCAATGTGATTGATCCGCTGGCAGCGTCGCTGGGAGCGGTCAACACCGTGCGCTTCGATGCAAGCGGGCTGACCGGCTACAACACCGACGGCCCGGGATTTGTGGCGGCGGTGGAGCATGATTTTTCGGTGCGCTTGGCGGATTTGAAAGTGCTCATCGTCGGTGCCGGCGGCGGGGCGGGTCAGGCGATTGCCACGCAATGCGTTTTGAGCGGCGTGCGGCAGGTGGTTTTGGTCAATCGCAGTGTCGACAAGATCATCGCACTGCAAACCAAGCTCCAAGCGATCAATGGCAATGTGAAGATCGAGATCGTTGGTCTCGATGACCCGCGCCTTGTGGAACTTTCACATCAATGCGATCTCATCGTGAACACCTCGTCGGTGGGGCTCAACCCTGCGGACCCTTGTGTTTTGCCGACCTCATGTCTGATGAAACACCATCTGGTTTATGATACCATCTACAAGCCTGCGGTGACGCCGCTGACCGCGCTGGCAAAAAGCATTGGATGCCGGACATCGAATGGATTCTCGATGTTGTTGAGGCAGGGTGTACTGTCATTTCAGCACTGGTTTCCTGGCGCTGAGCCGCTGGTGATGATGGAAGAGGCGCTGTCGCGTCAGTCTTAGTTTTTCACTTCGCCTCTTGGTTGACATCAAAGCCGGGAAGATCGGAGGAGTACCAATGACAGGCTTTCAGTTCGACGATCTCAAATGCCCGCGCATCCATCTCACCGCTGCGGCGAATTTTGACTCTCACACGAATCATGCCCTCGGGGTCGAGGTTGAGGGGCTTGGCATTGAAGGGTCGCTTTTTGTTTTTCACCGCAGCAAATGCGGCTTCCAGCAATTTGCCCTCGGGTGAATCGCGCTGAATGAGGAATTCCGGTGAGGGCGGGCCCGTCTCAGCGGGGCGGCCAAAGACCGGCGCGTAAAAAACGATGCTGATCGTTGCGAGGCCCTTGCGCTCTTCGGCGAGGCGTTCCCGCGCCAGCAAGCGGAATTCGCCTTCGGCATAGCCATCGTCGGAAAGAAAAATTGGAAACGGCATGTCGTTGTATCTCACGAAGTGCTCCCAATCGATGAGCCACCCTTCTTGGCCTTTTCTAAAAAGTGCCTCGAAGCATCGTCCGTCTTCATTCATCCAAACTCCTTCGACGGCTATTTCATCGCCCATTCGGACAACACCCCATTGTGAAGAATTGGGAGTTGGCGGGGATATTTCCGTGAGCGGGTTCAAATCCTGGTGCCGCGTCATGCGAAGCATCGCATTTACGGGTGACCAGACGAACTGGCTGCGTTCCTCGGGAAGAACCGCTTGGAGAAAGCCAACCAGCGTGGCTTTGCATTTGTCCACGGATTGTTCGAGCAGTGCAAAGTTTTCTTTCTCAATCAAAGCGTCGGTTTCGCTGACCTTTGGCGCGGGCCCGTCGTTCTCCTCATCGCGCCAGAAGGTTCGTGCGGCGATGATGAGCAGGATGAGCGACATCAGCCATATGATGACGAGACGAAACACCAGCGGGTTCGTTTTTTCCCGTCTCACTGTTTGGCGCACGGGACCAAGCGGTTTGTCCTGGCTGTTTGTGACATGCTTGACCGATTTTGCGAAGGGGATGGCTGATTTGTTTTCATCCTTCGGCAGCGGGTTGGGATCAAATCCGCAGTGACTGCAGCGACGCGCGCCTTGTTCGAGGGCCTCGGCTTGGAAGAGGGAGCCGCAGCGTCCGCAATGATACCATGAAAGATGTCTCTTGGTATCGGTCGTATCGTTGTCGGGCATGGGGTGGGTGATTTACTTATGGGCAATCTGCAAATGGCAGCGAGCTCATGCAAGCGGGTTCTGGGTTTCGCCCATTTGACGATCGAGAGCTTTGGACATTGCATCTTCCACGATTCGGGCTGCCATGGCTTCAGTGGCCGCATCGAGGCGTTGGACTGCCGCTTTGAGCGGGTTGGCGGCGCCAGACTGCATGGCGCTGCGCACGGCATCGAGGGCGGTGATGATTTCGGAATTTTCCGCGTCGTTCGCGAGTCCTTGTTGCAGCGCGCTCTCCACAGCAGGGATCAGTTCTTCGGCCTTGAGCCGGGCTTCGGTGAAGACGCGCATCGCCATGTCTTCGAAGGCGTGTTCGACCGATTCGCCGACCATGGCCTCGACCGCCGCATCATCGACATCGACCGCGGTTTTGCCCATGGTCACGACTGTGTCGGTGCCGGTGGCGATGTCGCGGGCGAGGACTTCGAGAATGCCGTTTTCGTCGATTTTGAATTGCACGCCGACCCTTGCCTGGCCTTTGGGTGCGGGTTGAAAATTGATGTCGAAATTCCCGAGCTCCCAGTTGTCGTTGGCCATTTCGCGTTCGCCTTGGAGCACGCGGAGTTTCATGGCGCATTGACCGTCGGCCGCGTTGGTGAAGGCCTCGCCGGCTTTGCAAGGGATGGTCGTGTTGCGTGGAATGAGCACATTCATCAGGCCGCCGAGAGTTTCGATGCCGAGGCTGAGTGGGGTCACATCGAGCAGGACCATCTTGCCGAGCGCGCCGCTGAGAATGCCGCCTTGGATGGTGGCACCGAGTGCGATGGCTTCGTCCGGGTGCTGTGAGGTGTCGGGCTTTTTGCCGAAAAACTTTTCCACCGCATCGCGCACGGCTGGCATGCGCGTGCTACCGCCGACGAGGATGACCGCATTGAGGTCGCTTGCGGCAAGTTGTGCATCGGCCAATGCCTTGGCGCAGCAACGGATGCTGCGGGCGATCCATGGCGCGGCGATGATATCGATTTCCGCACGCGTGATTGGCAATTCGATGCTGCGATCGCCATCAAAAAATGGCAGGCGAAATGTGGCCATCTCATCACTCGAGAGTTGGCATTTCACGCGCTCCGCTTCCTCCATCAGTCGCATGCGCAGGACGGCGGAAATTTCATTCAGCCCCTGTTTGCACAACACATGATCGATGATCAGCGAGTCGAGGTCATCGCCGCCGAGTTGTGTGTCGCCATGTGTGGCAAGGACTTGGAAAACGCCCTCCTGCATTTCGAGGATCGAGAGGTCGAAGGTTCCGCCGCCGAGGTCGTAGACCGCGACACGCGAGCGTTCGCCGAGTTTGTCGAGGCCGTAGGCCAGCGCGGCGGCGGTTGGTTCATTGAGAATGCGCAGGACTTCGAGCCCGGCCAACTCTCCGGCGCGTTTGGTGTCGGCGCGCTGGGCATCATGAAAATACGCAGGCACGGTGATCACTGCCTTGGTGATGGTCATTTCCAT
>JBIKIK010000108.1:0-5770 GCA_044361655.1 Luteolibacter sp.
TCCTCTCTCCGGCGCGGACCACATGATCCTTGCCACGGATTTTTCCGCCATAATTCATGAAACGCCCGGCATTGAGGCGGGTCTCCCACTCCGCCGCATCAATCTGCGGAAAGAGCTTCACCAAAGCCTCTAGCATCGTGTGACGATCCAATGCTGCGGGAATGTTCACCGGCCTGCGGTTTTCCTGCGCGATTGATCCGGGCAATGGGCTGCTGACCTTTTTCAAAGCCTCTTCCAAGGCCTCGATGCGCTCGACCATTTGCTGCGGCTCACTCTTGTAGCAATACGGGCAACTTTTTCCCTGCACAAATCGCGGATCCTCCTGATCGCTCTCATCGAGTGGCGCAAGGCAAGCGTAGCAGACCGCATGACCCGACTCGCGCAGAGCGGGATCGACCCCCACTCTTTGATCAAAGACAAAGCAATCGCCATCGTAGTGCTCGCCGCCGCATTCCTCAAAGTATTTCAGAATGCCTCCATCGAGTTGGTGAATATCTTTGAAGCCCTCCATCTCCATGAAGGGTCCGGCCTTTTCGCAGCGGATGCCACCGGTGCAAAACATCACGATCGGCTGGTTTTTGAGTTCTTCGGGCAACTGACGCACCGCATCGGGAAATTCGCGGAATGTGCGGATGTTCGGATCGATCGCACCCTTGAAGGTGCCGAGCTTGACCTCATAATCGTTGCGCGTGTCGAGCAAGGTCACCGGTCTTCCCTCGTCGAGCCAGCGCTTAAGTTCCTTTGGCGCAAGCTTGGGCGATGTGTAGGTTCCCGGGCGCACGCCTTCGACGCCAAAGGAAATGATCTCTTTCTTGATCCTCACCAGCATGCGGTTGAATGGCTGATGATCGCTGTGGCTCACCTTGGGCGTGAGCTTTTCCAAACCGGGAATCGCGCGCAATCTGGCAATCAAGCGATCAATCATTTCCTCGTCACCCGCGACGAATAGATTGATCCCTTCGGTGCTGAGCAAAATCGTGCCTTTCAAATTCCATGCCTTGCAGCTGATTTGAAGTTCTTCCCTCAAGTCCTTGAGTCCACCGAGCTCGGCAAAGCAATAGGTCGAGATGTTTGTGAACACTGGCACGCAGGGAAAACAGCACGATGGCGTTCAAATCGCAAGCCCGCACCTTGTGCCTACCTGCGGTCGAGCTTGATGATTGATCCAGGCGTGCGATGATTCAGCCATGGGTTGGCGCGCGCTCGGGGACTCCGCAAGGGCGGGTCCGCAGTCCCGATCGAAATTGGCGCCCTACGCGTTCACGGCGACAGCGATTCGGCGCTGGAAATTCTCATGACGACGCGACTGGCACTTGAGTCCGCGGGCCTTCGGGTTTGCCACTGAAAAAGCCTTTTCCCTTTGCCTCCGGCCGGGAATGACCTACCAAGGCGTCGCACGCGCAATGAGATTGTTTCGCATCCTCACCCTCAAGGAACTGAAAGGCTATTTTCTTAGCCCCTTCGGCTGGGTGGTGCTGGCCTTTGTCACGATCATGCAGGGCTTATCGCTGTCCTCGGCGATGAAGGGTTTCCGCGACACACCGGTGAAGGACAGCCTCGTCTATGTCACCTTCCACACCCCGGTCTTCTGGTTTTATTTCCTCTTCATCTTTCCGCTCATCACGATGCGGCTTTTCTCCGAAGAAGAGCGATCCGGCACGCTCGAAACCTTGCTCACCGCGCCGGTGAAAACCTGGCAGGTCGTGCTTTCGAAATATGCGGCCGCGATGGTTTTTTACACAACCCTTTGGATTCCGGCACTGGTCCAATTCAAGCTCTTCGTTTGGCTCACCGACCTGCCGCCCGCATGGAGCCCCGGCGCGATGGCCGGCACATTTGCCATTCTGATGCTCATGGGTGCAGCCTTCACTGCAGTCGGATGCCTTGCCTCCGCGCTTACTTCGAGCCAAATCATTGCCGGACTCATCACGATCGGGCTATTAGTCATACAGTACTTTCTCGGATTCATCACCGCCATCTGGGGTGAGTCGTTCGCCGGCGCCGCGCTCTTCAATTACATTTCCTCACAGCGCCACCTTCACTATTTCGCCAGCGGCCTGCTTGATACCCGACCGGCCGTTTATTTCCTGAGCATCGCCGTTTTCGTGCTCTTCATCACCTTCCAAGTGGTCGACCACCGCCGTTGGAAAAGCTGAACGAATGCCAATGTCCGACGAATCCGAAGCCACCCGCAAGCCCGCCCGCGCGCTCAACCGCTGGCGCATCGGCTCGCTATCCGCATTCCAAACGCTGCTGCTCGCGTTCGTGGTTCTTTGCGCGAATTACCTCGCCTTTCATCACTATCAACGCGTCGACTTGAGCCGCGACGCGGATTACTCGCTGTCCCCCGCCACGCGCCGCTACCTCGCCAGTGATGCCGTGCAAAAGCATCCGCAGTCGGTGAAATGGATCATGGCCTACCGCCGCAGTTCGCCATTTTACGAACGCGTCCGCGCTCTCGCCGAGGAGTATGCGAAGCTCTCCAATGGCCGCGTGAAACTCGAGGTCGTCGATCCGATCCGCAGCCCCGACCGAGTGAATGAAATGGTCGCCGCCTATGGCATCACGCTCGTGCGCGACCTGATCCTCATCGACGCCCGCACCGACAACAAACCGGCGGTGGTGGAAAATGCCGACAAAACCCGCTCGTTTCATCCGAATGTGAAAGTAGCCGTCGCCGACGACATGGGCGTGTTCACCACCAGCGAAGGCAAACGAAAAATTTCCGCATTCAGGGGCGAGGATGTGCTCACCGCCCGTCTGGTCGAAGCAATTGAAGGCAGACCTCGCCGCATGGCCTTGATCGTCGACAAAAGCCAGATCGGCGAAGACAGCGCCGCATCACCGCGCAGGTTTCTGATCGACACGCTGCGCTTCCAAAACATCGAGGTCGAAGAACTGCAAATGAGCGGATTGGAAAAAATCCCCGATCATTGCGAAGGCGTGATTCTTGCCGCTCCGAAATACGACCTCAGCCCACAGGAAATCGCCGTGCTGGAAAACTATTGGAACCGTCCACGCGCCGCGATCCTCACGCTGATCAAAGATGGCGAAACACCCCCGAACATCCGCGCCTTCCTGCGCGGCAAAGGCGTGACACCGCGCAAGGACCGCGTCATCACCCGCCACAAATCGAATCTCGTCACCAACGCGCGCGGCACCTTCACCAAGGGCGTGACATTCACCGCCGACCTCGCGGGTCAGACCACCGAGTTTGGCGGCGCGAGCTCATCGCTCGAAGTTCGTGAGGGAGCAGCGGATCTGCTCAACAAACGCATTTTGCCCATGGGCCTGATCGAGGCCGCGCCAGGCTTCTGGGGTGAGACTCGCTTTGGTGGCGGCAACGAAAAATTTGACGAACGCGAGGACAACGCCTCGCCGCTTAACATCGCGGCCTGCGTTATTCGCGGCGCCGAATCTGACGATCGCTTTGCGGCCGACAGCTCGCGCATGATAGTGATTTCCAACACCGACTTTCTTTCGCCGGAAAACCACCGCGCCGAAAACCTCGACTTCCTCGCGTCGTCCGTAAACTGGATGGTTGGCCGCGAGTCCCTTGCCGGCATCGGCCCACGCGCGCTCGGCACCTACAAGCTCCCGCTGCTCGAAGCACAGGTTTCCTTCATCAATCGCATCAACCTCTTTTTCATCCCCGCCGCTTTTCTGCTGATCGGTACCTATGTCTGGTCGGCACGCAGAGCCTGATCCATCATGCGCCGATTCATCCCCACCTTGTTGCTCGTTGCGACCGCGGCAATCGTGGGTTGGTTGTCTTCGTGGCAATGGCGCGAGGGCAGCTTTGATGCGCTCTTCGGCGCGCCGCCCGTCGCAGTGGGTGAGGCTCTTTATCCTGCATTCGATGCATCCGGCGTGCGTTACATCACGGTCAATTCCAACGGCGCATCCGCAAAATTTTCGCTTCAGGAAAATGGTTGGCATTCGACCTCTCCATGGCAGGACCGTATGGACCCGCGAGCGGCGGTTTCGATCATCAATTTCACTCGCGGCATGAAGGTCGAGGATCATGCGTCGCGTGACGACATCACCGAAGACAAGGCAGGCCTGGCCAATGAGGCGGTGACAATTCGTTTGGAAGACGCAAACCGCAAGGTGCTGGCTCATTACAAAATTGGCCGCACCACTCCATGGATAGCCACCGTGCCGGAAATCCCCGAACCCGTGCCCACGGTGTTCATCAACCCTCGCGAAAAAGGCCGTAAAAAACATGTCTATGCCTGCACCGGCGACATCAACGCACTCTTCAAGGACAACCTGCGCTTCCTGCGTGACCACCGTCCGTTTTATTTCAATCCACTCAAACTCAAGTCGGTCTCGATCGGATCCAAACAAGGTCAACTGCTCATCGCCCGCGAGTCGCCGGAAAAGGCATGGCGCGTCGTCAAACCGCTCGATCTTCCCACCAATCCCGCAGCGATCAAATCCCTGCTCAAAGGACTCTTCGAATTGCAGGCAATGAAGGTCAATGACATCGCAGCCAGCAAAACCCCTTACGCAGGCGATGAAAATGAATCAACGCGCATCAGCATTCAGTCCTTCGAATCCGACACCCCCTGCGAATTGGAAATCAGGCCCGCCGATTCCGCCGAGGCCGACGAAACGACCGCTGTTGTTTCAAATAGACCCGGCGTCGAGTTTCTCATGCCCGCCAAACCGGTGAGTGGCCTGATCACGCTCGCGGACCTACCCCTAAGCGTCAACGAACTGCGCGATCCGACCCTCACGCATCTCAACATCAAGGCCCTTCGCGGCATCTCGATCGAACCCTCGACCGGACCCGCAATTCTGCTCACCCGCGACGCGCCAAAGCCATGGATCACCGTGATCGATGGCGTGACGCATGAGGCGAACGAGCCAAACCTTTACGACCTGCTCAAAGCGGTTACCACTGGCAAAGCGCTTGCATTTGAAAGCGACGCGGCGACGGACTTCACGCCGTGGGGCTTGGATCGGCCGATTCTCAAACTGCGTTTCATCGCACAGGACAACCAAGCTTTCGAGTTGCGTTTCGGCATGGATGCAAAAGGTGTCTATTATGCCAATCGGCTTGGCACACCGACCGTCATGCGCGTCGACGAAGCACTCATCCGATCGGTTGCCGTGCGACCCTACGAGTGGAGAAATGCTAGGCTGTGGTCGCTCGACAAAGTTAACCTGCTCGCCATCCAGCGCAGTGTTGCGGGATCAACACCCCTCACCCTCAAGTACCGCTTCATCGACGAGAAGTGGAACGGCGAAATCGACGGCCGCGATGTCAGTGCCACAGTCGATCCCGTCAAAGCGAATTACTTTTTGTCCGTGCTCGAAGACCTCAAGGTTTCGCGTTGGCTCGCACCCAATGACGAAGCCGCCCTCAACGCCTTGCGCACTCCATCCTTGGTCATCGATGTGGTCGAGAAGAAATTCGATGATTTAGGCGAGTTCGTAGGCACTGGCAGCCGCAAGCTCACACTAGCCCCCAGCGACTCGAGCGCCAGACCCTCAAGTTATTTTGGCCGCATGGGATCCGAGGCAAACCTCTTCACCCTCGATGCCGAAACCTACGGCAAAATCGCCGCCGAGGTGACTGCCGAATGAAGGCGCCGCGGGATTGACCCGCAATCGGAGCATAAAAAAATAGACCGCTGTGCCGTCATTGGCGCTGTGAGCCACGTTCCGTAAACTCAATAAGTGGGGAAATCCGATGCATTTTCGTCTTCCTGTAAAAGGCATGACATAGGACATCGGAGGCAAACCCCTGAATGATCATATC
>JBIKIK010000121.1:0-5231 GCA_044361655.1 Luteolibacter sp.
GTTGAGGCGTTCGTTTGGGTGATTGGGTCGTTCGCGCAGCTCGGCGTGAGGGCGAGCGTGGCGGTGGATGCGAGGGCGAGTGCGATCAGTTTTGCGTTCATGTGTTGTTAGTAAGATGAAGAAGATTTTTTCTTGAGATCAGAAATGGTATTCAAAGCCGATCACCGGACCGTGTGCGACCACATCGTAGGTGAAGCCGCCGTCGGTGTAATCGGTGCCGATGCCGCGATAACCGAGGAGGAACGCGCCGTTATCCATGACGCGGTAGCCGAAGCCCGCCATGGCTTGCCAAGTGAGATCCGACGAGACATCGAAGCCGCCGATGTCGCCGAGGGCGCGGAAGAAAAATTTCTCGCTAAGGGCGGATTGGAAGCGGGCGCCGATGATCGGGTCGACCCATGTCTTGTCGGCCGAGCGATCGAAACGGCCGATGCCGAGTTGTGCGTCGATCCAGTTCACGCGTGCGCCGGCGAAGAGGTCGAGACCGAGCGTGTCGGTCTTCACGGTTTCATAGATCGCGATGAAATTTCCGAGGAATTGTTTTTGTTCGAATCTCAGATCGGGAATGGGTCGGCTGAATGAAACGCTGTCGCTGATTTCCGCGTAGTTCAGATCGGCGAGAAAGCTCCAGCGGTCGCGGCTGACTTCGAGCGCGCCCATGAAGGCGATGTCGAGGCTTTCAACGATATCCTCGAATGCGATGTCGAGTGGTGCGGTGAGGCCGCGGACGCCGACATCGCCTTCGAAGGACTCGGCCCAGCCGTAAAGCGCGCCGCGGACTTCCCACGACGAAATTTCGGCGGGTGTGGTTTGTGGTGATTCAATGGGTGCTGTGGCGCTTCCGGCAAAGGCGGAAACGGAGGTCAGCAATGCTATAATGGTGGCTTTGGTTTTCATGATTCGTGATGGGGTTGATTTCGTTTTGTTGGATTAGCTTTTCGGGAAAAGGAAGGTGAGGCCGAAGCGGAGACCCCAATCGGGTCCGCCATCGGGAGTTTCGACGTAATAGCGAGCGCCCGCGAAAATTTGCACCGGTTGATCGCCGACCTTGAGGAGTTGGCTGACGACGAAGTTGAGTGGCGCGCTCCATTCGTTGCCGCTCCAGTCGTAGGTGCTCTCGGAGTTGAGTGTGAAGGTTGTCTTGGTGGCGGTGATGTACGAGACGAAGGGTTGGATGAACGTGGCGTTCACGCCCGGGCGGTCGTTGTCGCCGCTGAAATCCCAGAGGTGGTTGCTCAGTGCGCCGTAGGTCCATGGGCCTTCTTGTTTGAGAACGACTGCGGTGGGTCCGGCGCCCCATTGGTCACCGCCGAGCACATCGTCGGTCGCGGTGGGGATGAGAAAGGCCGGGCCCACGCCCCAGATCGGGTCGCTGGATTTTGGCGAGAAGAAGAAACTTTGAACCGCATCGCCGAGGCCGAACTCGTCGGTGACGCCCGCGAGGTCAATGCCTTCTTGATCGATGATCGGAAGGATCGTGCGTGAGATCACATTCCATTCGTCGTTGATGCCGATCGGGATGACCGGTTGGACATTCGTGCGTGAGATCGTGCCATCGCCGGGTCCGACATTGAAATCCACATTGCTTTGGATCGGCACGCTGATGAGATCGGCGACCGGGTTGGCGAGTTTTTTGGCGAGGTCCGCTTCCTGGGCGTGAAGCGTGCCTGCGGTGATCGCGACGGCCAACAGAGTGCTTGTGTTTTTCATGGGTGCTTACGGGTAAATGTTTTTCCAATCGTTTTTCATACTGACGATGGTCCAGCCCCGTTGGGGTGCTTCGTCGAGGCCTTTTTCGAGTTTGCCGATGTGCGAGCCGCGGTCGTAGGCATATTCGCGCGCCGCATCGTCGTGGTGAACAATGAGTGCGAAGCGCGGGCCTTTGCCGGTGGTGGTCCACTCGAGCATCTGGAAGTCGCCGTCGGAGTTGCCGAAGGCCATGATTGGGCGGCGGCCGATGTGTTGTTGGATGGCGACGGGTTTGCCTTCCTTGTCATCGATGAAATTGAGTTCCGGTAGTCGCGCGAGAACCGGTGTGCCGTCGCGAAGTTCGAATTTCGTTTTGATGCTTGAGCCGATGACTTGTTCGGGTGGGATGCCGTAAACTTTTTCCGTCCACGGGCGCATGAACTCGATGCCGCCGCCGGAGACGATGAAGGTTTTGAAGTCGTTGGCGCGAAGGTAGGCCAGCACTTCGAGCATCGGCTGGTAGACCATTTGCGTGAAGGGCTTGCTGGTTTTCGGGTGCTTGGCGTTGGCGGCCCAATCGCTGACGATTTTTTCGAACTCCTCGGTGGTGGTCCCCGCGTGGGTTTCCATGGCCATTTCCAGCAGGGCGCGTTCGCCACCGGCTAGGGCGGTTTTCAAATCGCCTTTCAGCACCGATGCGAAGGGTTCCTTTTCCTTCCACTCCGGATGTGTGGGAGCGAGTTGTTTGATGCGATCGAAGATGAAGAACGCTTGGAAATACATCGGCTGTTCGCTCCACAGCGTGCCGTCGTTGTCGAAGGTCGCGATGCGTTCGGCAGGCGGCACGAAATCCGCAGTATTCTCGCTGGTGACTTTTTCGACAAAAGCGGTAATGGCCTTTTTTGAAGGTCCATCATTCCACGACGGCAGTGGGTCGGCGGCATGCAGCGATGCCGAGATGAATGCGAGCGTGATGAGAACCAGCGATTTCATCGTTTGTTCATTTCATCACTTCGATATCGGGAAGCACCCATGAGCGATCGAAATAGGGCTGCGTCGGGCCGTAGAGGCGGAAGTAGGTGAACCAGCCTTTGCCGGGGAGCGTTTTGATCCAGTTGCTTTCGGGTTTGCCAGCGGGCGCGGTGGGTCCGAAGTAGAGGTCGACCGAGCCGTCGTCATTTTTGACGATCTGCTTGTCGCGCGACGAGCGATCGGGCGGCACGCCGGTATCGACGAAGCAGCGGGTTTCGTTGTCGTAGACTGTAAAGGACCAAAACTGCGCGACCGGCGCGTCTTTTGGCACGGTGAGCTTGTAGGTTTTGCTGCCGTCGAGCCAATGGCCATCGCTGTCCTTCGATGACTCGAGGTAGACCTGACCGAAGCCGACCGTGCGGCCCATCATGCCGACGGAGACGCCGACTGCTTCGTAGAACCACGAGCTGCGCTCATCGAGTTGGGTGTGGTGGGGGGCCTCCTGGTTGGTTTCCTTGAGCCAGAGTGAGATTTCCCAATTTTTTCCGGGCCATACCTTCACGCCTTCGAAGCGTTTTTCATAGCCGATCGTGCGGGCCATCACTTCGCCGACTTGACTGGCTTCTGTGAGGATTTCTTTTTGGCGATCGGTTGGGTTGAAAGGTTTGCCTTTTTCGATGCCGAGCGGTTGGAGCATGCCCATCATCATGCGATCGCGTTCGATGACCGGTTCTTGATTGATGATTTTTGAAAGCCCTTCCCAGTAGGCGAGTCCGCGGGGTTGTTCGCCGCTCCACTTGCGGCCGGCGGGTGAGATGTGGCGGGTGGGAGGTGGATTGTCGCGCTGGCTGTAGGGATAGATGCGCAGGGCATCGACGAGTGCCTTGGCTTTCACGGGATCCGGATCGAGCGCGCGGTGGGCGGACCAGATGTTCACCGTTGGCGAGCGGAAGACATAGTAGCCTTCGGGGCGGATGTCCGGATCATCGGGTCCGAGGATGAGGTACTTGCCGCCTTGACCTTTGTCGGGTCCGGTCTGACCGGAGTCGGTGATCGGGCGTTGCCAGAAATCGGTGAAACCGCCGGCGGTGGGGCCTGCGGGGACCTCGAACACGAGTGGGCCGGTTTCCTTCATGTTGGGAAACGCCATGATGTAAGGGGTGGTGGCGTTGGCGGTGAGGAGGCCGAGTTTGTCTTGGAAGGTGAGGTAGTCGACATAGTCAAGATTACCTGCGCCAAACTTGGTGATGTGTTCCTGCTGCCATTGTTGCATGGCCATGATGGGAAGGGCCCAGAGGTAGGCTTGGCAGGCGCGTTGGTAGTCGATTTCTTCGAACATCTTGGCCGCCGTGTCTTTGGCCGGGTAACCGTTTTCGAGTTCGAGTTTGCCGGAGCGTGTGTCGATCGTGCCGGTGGTGGGCAATTGCTGCGCGAACGAGCTGGTGAGCGTGAGGGCTCCAAAAAGTGCGGTGAGCGGGCGGTTTTTTTTGTGACTGATTTTCATGGTGTGGCGTTGAGTTGAATGGTGTGCCGGTGCGGATGCGAATAAAGAGCCACACCCCTAACAGGATGTGGCTCAATCGGTCGAGCATTCAATACGCCAGTCTGGCCGTTTACTGCTTCGATCCGGAGGTCACTGCCTCCATCACGCGGTCGAGGTTGAAGCTGCCGGGCTTTTGGCGCGGCGGGAATTCGCGGAAGCTTTGGAGCCATTTTCCGACATAGGCACCGGCGGGTGCGATGATGAACATGCGATCGAGGTACCAGCGTTGATAGCCGATGGCATTTTCGTGTTCTGCACGTTCGAAGGGATCCATTCGCAGGTTGCAGATTTTTGGAGCGCGCAGTTCGGTGAAGGGATTTTGCCAGACCTTGAGGCCTTCCTCTTCTTGTTCGAGGAAGGTGATCTTCCAGTTGTTGTAGCGGAGGGCGGCGACGCTGCCGTCATCGGTCCAGTAGATGAACTCCTTGCGCGGCCATTCGCCTTCGCCCCGGAGAGCGGGGGCGAGGTCGTAGCCGTCGAGGTGGACCTTGTAGGTCATGTTGCCTACCTTGCGGCCTTTGAGGAGCTCCTCCTTGGCGGTGGTGTCGCCGGCAGCGGCGACAAGTGTGGTGAGCATGTCCTCGTGGGCGCCGATGTCATTGACGATGGTGCCGGGTTTGATCGTGCCGGGCCAGCGGATGAGGGTTGGGACGCGGTAGCCGCCTTCCCATTGCGTGTTTTTCTCACCGCGGAACATCGTGGTGCCGCCATCGGGCCAAGTGAAGGTTTCGGCGCCGTTGTCGGACGAGTACATCACGATCGTGTTGTCCTCGATGCCGAGCTCCTTGAGTTTGTCGAGCACCACGCCGACATGGCCGTCGTGTTCGACCATGCCGTCGGCATAGACACCGAGGCCCGTCTTGCCTTCGGACTCCGCCTTGAGGTGGGTGAAGATGTGCATGCGGGTTGAGTTCCACCAAAGGAAGAACGGTTTCTCTTCTTTGACGGCGCGGACCATGAAGTCGAGGGCCTTGGCGTTGACTTCCTCGTCGATGGTTTCCATGCGCTTCTTGGTGAGCGGGCCGGT
>JBIKIK010000109.1:0-5679 GCA_044361655.1 Luteolibacter sp.
GCGGTGGCTGCCCTTGAGGCCGAGCGTGTCGATGAGCTTGCCGGCGGGCATCTCCTGCGGGTTCTTGAAAGTGCAGCCGGCGGAGGCCATCACCGGTTGGGATGACTTGCGCTTGCCGCGTGATTCGTCCCAGCGCGACTGGATGTTTTCCGGAGTGTCGGGTTCGCCAAAGAACACCGCCTGCAGGGCGAAATTGCGACGCAGCTCGGGCACATTGCGATAGTGGGCGATCACATCATCCCGCTCACGCGTGCGGATCGTTCCATCTTCGTCGAGGAAGGTCACGCGGCGAACTTGATCAAATGTTTCGATGCCCATCGCGCCGGCATTCATGCGCAATGCGCCGCCAACATTTCCTGGGATGCCTTCCATCCATTCAAAGCCGCCGATGCCCGCGGCCGCCGCGACGCTGGCAAGTTTCTTGAGCCGCACGCCGGCACCCGCCGTGATCTCGCCATTCGCGCCGACAGTCACTTCGGAAAATGCTCCGCCGCTCGGATGAATCACCGCACCGCGGATCCCTCCATCGCGCACCAGCAAGTTTGAGCCACGACCAACCACGCGGACCGGAATGCCACGCTCGCGGCAATAAGCGACCATCGCGGCCATGCTTTCGAAATCATGCGGCTCGAGCCAAAACTGCGCCGGACCACCGACAAGCAAGGTCGTGTGACGCCCCATCGGCTCATAAAGTTTTCCATCGATGCCACCGCTCGGTGCGAGCGCCTTGATTTCTTCGAGCGTCTTGAGGTCCCGCGCAATGCGCGTGCCGGCCTCGTGCACATTGCCAGCTCCGAGCGTGATGAGCAAATCGCCGGGTTGCAGGGCGTTGCCCACGATATGATGCGCTTTGTCCAAGCGTGGCAAAAATTTCGCAGGCACTTTGCCATGACGCGCCATCGCATCGACGAGCGTCTGACCCGACACACTAGGGATCGGCGTCTCGGAGGCGGCATAGACATCGCTGATGAAAACCAGATCGGCCGCCTGCAGGACTTTTCCGAAGTCGTCGGCGAGCGCTTGCGTGCGCGTGTAGCGATGCGGTTGGAAAAGCACGACGAGCCTTCTCGGATTGAGCGAGCGCGCAGTTTGAAGCGTGGCGGCAAGCTCCGACGGGTGATGCCCGTAATCATCGACGATGCGGAAATTTGCCGACAGATAGCGTGTTTCGAAGCGCCTTTTGGCGCCGGCAAATGCGGCCAATGCGCGGGCAACCAGCGAGAACTCCGCACCGCAGGCATCGGCCAACGCGATGGCTGCCAGCGCGTTCAGGACATTGTGACGCCCGGGAATGCCGAGCTCGATGTCGCCCAGCACCTTGCCGCGCTTGGTCACGGTGAACGCCGATGAGCCACGCAAGTCGCGCACATCGCCCGCCGTGAAATCCGCATCGGCCCAGCCGTAAGAAATCGTGTTTGCGCGCTTGCTGCAAAGCTCGCGCGCGACGGGGTCCTCCGCGCAATAGACCAAGGAGCCGCGAGTTTGATCCGCCATTTTCGTGAACACCTCGCGAATGTGATCGAGGTCGCGATAGAAATCCAAATGCTCGGCCTCGATGTTGAGAATCACCGCGTGTTCGGGCCGATAGATCGCGAGCGTGCCGTCGCTTTCATCGCCCTCTGCGACCATGTATTCGCCATCCTGCGACCACTTGGCATTGCTGCCGAGAATCGGAATTTCCGCACCGACATAGTGGCTCGGTTGCAGGCCCGCTTCGCGCAGAACATGGGCGGTCATCGACGAAGTGGTCGTCTTGCCATGAGTGCCCGAGACCAACACTCCCTTGCGAGTGTGCAAAATCGCCGCAAGGCATTCAGCGCGGCGCAGCAAGGGAATGCCCGCGGCACTGGCGGCGGCGTAGGATGGGTTTTTCGGGCGGATCGCCGAGGAATAAACCACCAGGTCCGCATCCTTCACCGCCTCGGCCGTGTGCGGCGATGAAAACATCAGGCCTCCGCGCTGCATGCGCTCGGTTTCTGCAGTGGTCACCCGATCGGATCCGCTCACGCGATGACCCATGCCCATGAGCAACAAGGCCAGACCACTCATACCCGATCCCGCGACACCGATCAGGTGCACGCGCAGCGGCAGCGAGGGGTTCATCAGGCGTTGACTCAGTTCGTTCATGGATTTGGAAAAGTGGCCTCGATCGCCGCGCAAACCCGCTCGGCGGCATCGGGAATGGCAAGCGAACGCGCGGCAGAAGCCATGCGTTCGGATGCGGCGGGGTCATTCAAAAACGAAAGTGCGAGCGCGGCGAGTTTTCCTTCATCGAGGTCGCGCTCTTGTACGAGTTTTGCCGCACCCGCGCGCTCGAAGACCTCAGCATTGCGCGTCTGGTGGTCGTCGGCCGCATAGGGAAACGGCACGAGGATCGATGGCAGCCCGGCGATGGAAACCTCGGTGAGACTCGAGGCACCCGAGCGGGAAATGATCAGGTCGGCCATCGCATAGGCGGCTGGCATTTGATCGCAAAAGCCAAGCACGCGATGGTTGGCGCGCGCGCCGGCAATCTGCGAAACGCGGTCGAAATCAAGCGCGCCGGCAATGTGCAGAACTTGAATGCCCTCAGGAAACTTCGCCGCCGCGCCCGCGCAAAGTTCGTTCAAGCGCCGCGCACCCTGGCTGCCGCCGGTGACCAAAATCGTCGTTTTTTGCGGATCCAATCCAAAGAGCGCCGCCGCTTCGCCGCGCGTGGGCCGCGACTTGATCTCCGGCCGCACCGGTGTGCCGGTGAGCACGGTGGCACGACCGCCGAAGAAACTTTTGGCCGCATCGAGACCGAGAAACACCTGCGTGCAAAAACGACTGGTGAGGACATTGGCCCGCCCCGGACGCGCGTTGGAGTCGTGCACGAAAGTTTTGAGGCCCAGCTTATGGCCGGCGTACACCGGCGGCAGCGAGGTGAAGCCCCCCATGCCCAGCACCGCATCCGCGCCAAAGCTGCGCAAAATCCCGCGACAACGACGGATCGAACCCCAAAGTTTCCACAAAAATGGCAGCATCCGCAGCGAAAAAGTCGCAGGTTTGGCCACCGCCGGCACGGTCTCGAAGCTCAAATGTGGGTACTTCGCCGAGGCCTCAGCATCGACCTTTTTCTCGGAAATCAAAAGCCGCACCTCATGCCCCCGCGCGCGCATCGCATCGGCCACGGCAATGCCGGGAAACAAATGGCCACCCGTGCCACCGCAGGCGATCAGAACTTTGAGGGACTTGGACACAGGAAAAAATGCGTAAAAAACCGTGAAAATCCCGATCCGGACGATTCGGGGTTTTCTTCCCCGATTCCTAAACACTTCTTGATAATACGGCAAAGCTCAAAAACAGCGGGACGCCGAAAATTTTGGCATCGCGACCAAACACCCGCCGCGCCTATCGCATCACATGCTCGAGCATGGCGCTTTGGAGGGCGCCGTAAAATTGCGAGCGCATGAAGGCACCGCGTTTTTCGAGCGACAGCTTTTCGAAGTCGATGCCATCGCTCGGGCCAAAATGATAACGAGCCTCGAGCGCCATGCGCGCCTGATTCAGCGCGCCATACCACCGCTGCGCCTCGCGGGGAATGACCCATAAGGGCCCCACCCCGCCGGATGCCTCGTGGCACGCGGTTTCAATAGCCATTTTCACAAACGCCAACTCGGCTTCGAAGCCTTCCTCAAGCTCCGGCACCACCCACTCATTCCAATCGGCCGCTATTTCCCGATCGTCAATCGCATCGGCCAACCTTGCCGCAAGCCCGCGATCGCAAGACGCCGCATCGGTGATGATCATGTCGAGCAAATGCCAATCGGCCTCGCCCTCCGCATCGATCCGCAGACCGCCCATGATCGTTGGAGATATTTTCATGCCGATTTCTCGATCGACGCCTTCAACTGATGCGCCTGCAGCTGCTGGGCATGCATCTCGGCACGCTCGCGCTGACCCGACCACACGACCGAGCGGCCCAGTTGGTGGACCTCCATCATGAGCTTCGACGCGCGCTTCTCGTCGTAGCCGAAAATTTTCATCAGCACCATGGTCACATAGCCCATGAGGTTTACCGGATCGTCGTGCACGATGACATTCCACGGCACATCGAGCTCGGTGCTTTGGCGCGTCAATGTGAGTGTGTCGGAATCCGCCATCGGCTCAGGCTTCGGTGGTGGCAAGCGCGGGTGCCTCGATCCATTTTCCGTGCTCGCGGATGAGATCAATGAGGCGTTCGACCGCTTCATTTTCCGGGATGTTGAACTTCACCGGGGTCTTGCCGACATAGAGGTTGATCTTGCCCGGTGCGCCGCCGACATAGCCGAAATCGGCATCGGCCATTTCGCCGGGGCCGTTGACGATGCAGCCCATTACCGCAATGCGCACTCCCTTGAGGTGGCCAGTAGCCGCGCGGATTTTTTGAGTGGTCGATTGGAGGTTGAAGAGCGTGCGCCCGCAGCTCGGGCAGGCAACATAATCGGTCTTAAAAATACGGGTGCCGGCGGCCTGCAGGATGTTGTAGGCAAGGCGCATTGACTGACCCGGCGCGGTCTCGCCGCGAACGAGCACCGCATCGCCGATGCCATCGCAAAGGAGCGAGCCAATGTTGCGTGCGGCAGGCAAAAGGGCGTGCAGGAAATCGCTGTTTTCCGTCGGCACTTGCAGCACATCCTTGAGCAGCACCGGATGCCGGACATCCACTTTCGAAGCAAGCAGACGAAATGCGGCAATGACCTCCATTGCAGTGCCATCAGCCACCGTCACGAGGCAGGGCTCGGACCTTGCATTCACCGCCGCCACCGCAGCGTCATCGGTCGGGTCGATTTCCACGACGCCGGATTTTTCGACAATGATTTCCGGCTTGTAATCTCCCATCGAGGAAATCTTGTGGGCCAAGGCATTCCATTTTTCCTGCGTGGTGAAAACACGGACCGTATTGCCCGCCCCAAGGTCATGACCCATGATCTTCACCGCCGAACTACGACGCCTATCGTAGTTGAAGGGATCGTAGGAAGGAGTGAAATCTTTAGTGGCGGTAGTGGCTGGAGCTTCTCGCTCCAGGAGGTTGGCATTGGCACAATTAAACGGCTCCACCAGCGCCCTTGCGACGGGGATCTCATGCACGGCGTCTTCGGTGAGCGAGACCCGCACGGTGTCGCCAATGCCGTCAGCGAGCAGTGAGCCGATGCCGATAGCGCTCTTGATGCGGCCGTCTTCTCCATCGCCGGCCTCGGTCACGCCGAGGTGGATCGGGTAGTTCCAGTCGGGCCCTTCGGCATCAAGCCTTGCGACAAGCAAACGGTAGGCCTCGATCATCACCTTCGGGTTGGAGGCCTTCATGGAAAAAACCAGATCATGGTAATCGTGATCACGCGCGATGCGGGCGAATTCCAGCGCGCTTTCCACCATGCCCAGCGGCGTGTCGCCGTAGCGGTTCATGATGCGATCCGAGAGCGATCCATGGTTGGTGCCGATGCGCATCACCCGACCACGATCCTTGCAAAACTCCACCAGCGGCGAAAATTCCGCGCGGATGCGTTCGAGCTCCTCCTCGTACTGCGCATCGGTGTACTCGCGGATTTCGAACTTCTTTTTATCGGCGTAATTTCCCGGATTTACGCGGATTTTCTCCACCCACTTGGCGGCTTCGAGCGCGGCATCCGGCTTGAAGTGGATGTCGGCCACCAGCGGCACTTCGCAGCCAGCGGCGCG
>JBIKIK010000010.1:0-18659 GCA_044361655.1 Luteolibacter sp.
CTTCATCGGCGCGGCTTGGGCTGGGATCGCCGGATGGATGATTGTGAACGAGCACGAATCCGTAGGCGCCGCGTGTGATCACGGGGCGCAAAATTTCACGAGGATGGGCGGCGGATTGATCGACGGTGCCGATGGATACAACGGTCGTGCCAGAATGGCGCAGACGGGTGTCGAGAGTGGCGACGATGACTTGTTCTTGGCTCAGATGGCGGAGCTGCGGCCCGAAGATGTCGTGAATGATTTCGGCGCTGTCGAGGGGGCGGTCGTGGACCTGCTCGCGGGCGACGCGGGTGCCGAGCTCGAAGGCGGCAGCGAGCTTCGAGGCCTTGGCAAGGCCGAGGCCATGTTCCTTGGCAAGCTCGGTGACTGGCAAACTCCCGAGCGCGCCCATCGAGCCATACTTGCCGATCAGCGTGCGGCCGATCTCGATGGCGCTGCGGCCGCGGATTCCTGTGGAAATGAACAGAGCCATCAGCTCGGCATTGTCGAGTGCGGCCGGACCGAGATGGGCAAGTTTTTCGCGCGGGCGCTCGTTATTGGGCATGTCCTGGATGCGCGTGCCGTGGGCATTGCCGTCAGCGTCCTCGTAAAAGCTGAACTTTATAGCGTTCATGAGAACACTATAAGCGGATTGCTAATGTTGGCAAATTGAAATGACTCCAAGTTCTGTTAGAATCACTGATTTCACTGATGGGGAGAGGATGGGTGCCGCGTTAACAATTCTCTGAAAAATCAGTTCAATCAGTAGAATCAGTGGTCAAAAACCCTTATTTTTAAATGTGATTATGTATGGCGCAGTGACACTGGCGCGTTAGATTATCCGCGTGCGCTGGACCTTGTTTTACGATGCCGACTGCGGGCTTTGCTCCGCATTGGTCAAATGGATCGCGAAGAGTGATCATCGCGGACGGGTGCTTTGTCTGCCTTTGCAGGGGGAAATGGCGGAAAAACTCGGATTTTCGGCGGAAATTGGCAAGGATGGCGGATCGATGGTGGTCGTGAGAGATGCAGATGGCGCGGTTTTTACCGAGAGCGAGGCATGCCTTGAACTGGCTCGGGCCTTGGGTAGATTCTGGCGATTGGCTCTGATTTTGCGTATGATTCCGCGGCGTTTGCGCGACCGTGCGTATCGGACGGTGTCGCGTCATCGGCAGTCGCTTTGGCGCTGTGGCGACCGCTGTGGAGTGAAGGATTCGGCTGAAAAGCCATCGTGGCATTGAATCCGTGGCTCGTGCGACTTCGCTTGACGACGCAATCCTGCCTTGAATTGCCGCTCTCGGCGTGCATTCTCGCCGCCCTCCCATGGCTGGCCCGTCGTTTCAAGCACTCCCCGGATTTCGCGATTTCATTCCCCGTGAATGCGCGATCCGGAATTACCTGTTTGAGACCTGGCGTGCGGTCGCCCGGCGTTCGGGTTTTGTGGAATACGAGACCCCGGTGCTCGAGGATACGGCGCTGTATCTAAAAAAATCCGGCGGTGAGCTGTCCTCGCAACTTTTTCGCTTTGAGGATCAGGGCGGACGCGATGTGACGCTGCGTCCGGAAGTGACGGCATCGCTGGCGCGTCTCGCGGCCGAGCATCAGCGTCATTTCCCCAAGCCGCTCAAGTGGTTCGAGATCGGCCAGTGCTTTCGCTACGAGAAACCGCAAAAGGGTCGTGGCCGGGAGTTTCATCAATTCAATGTCGATATCCTTGGCGAAGCCGGACCCGAGGCGGATGCCGAGTTGATCGCGCTATCGATCGAGACGATGCTCGCGTTTGGCTTCAAGCGCGGCGACTTCGTCGTTCGTGTGTCGGATCGCAAGGCATGGGTCGATTTTGCAAAGGCTCATGGCATCGATGACGCAGCGCTGCCGGATTTTCTTGGGATCATCGACAAGTTCGAACGCGAAAAACCCGAGGTGCTTGAGCAAAAGCTGATCGCGTTGGGGCTCAGCGTCGGGCAGGTGCGCGAATTTATCGGCAATCCGGCGAATGCCTCCGCGGCATTCAATGCGATTCGGCAGGATCTTGAATCGCGCGGCATGGGCGAGTTCATCGAACTCGATCTCTCGATCGTGCGTGGTCTGGCTTATTACACCGGTTTGGTGTTCGAGGTTTTTGATTCGAGCAAATCGATGCGCGCGGTCGCTGGTGGCGGTCGTTACGACACGCTGGTGTCGACCATTTCAAATGGCGCGGTCGATATGCCCGCGACGGGTTTTGCGATGGGCGATTATGTGATTCGCAACCTCATCGAGGAGACTCCGCATGCCTTGATGCAAATGGAAGTGTGGCTTCAGCGCCATGCCGCCGCTTGCGATGTCTATGTCGTCGTCGCCGATGAAAATCGCCGAGTTGATTCGCTTTCTTTGCTCACGCAACTGCGCCGCGCAGGGCTTTCCGCCGACATTGCGATGACCCCTGCCAAGGTCGCCAAGCAATTCCAGAGCGCCGAGCGATCGGGCGCGCGATTTGCCTTGGTGGTCGGTGCTGAATATCCCGAACTGAAACTCAAAATCCTTTCAAGCCGCAGCGAAGAATCTGGCAATGCCGAAAATGCGGTCGAGTGGCTCACCGAACGCCTGCAACAGCCCGATGGGCCATTGCTCGCCTGATCATTCTTTCAACAACTCACCATTTCAATCCATGCGCACCCATCATTGCAACGAACTCCGCGAATCCCACATCGGCGAAAATGTCACGCTCATCGGATGGGTCAACTCAGCCCGTGACCACGGTGGTGTGATCTTCATCGATCTCCGTGACCGCGAGGGGCTCACCCAATGCGTTTTCCATCCCGATCAGAATCCCGAGCTCGCGGCGCTTTCGCACACCTTGCGTGAAGAGGATGTGGTGCAGGTGACGGGTGTGGTTTCAAAGAGACTCGAAGGCACGACCAATGATCGCATCGGTACCGGTACGGTCGAGGTGGTGGCGAGTGGACTTAACATCGTCAACAAAGCCGATGTTTTGCCCTTCCAACTCGACAAGGATCTTTCCAACGAGGACATCCGGATGAAATACCGCTACCTCGACCTGCGGCGTCCGCGCATGAGCAAAAACATCCGCCAGCGCAGTATCATCACTTCGGCGGCGCGCCGCTATCTCGACGAGAGCGGATTTTTTGAAATCGAAACTCCGATCCTTTCCAATCCGACTCCCGAAGGAGCGCGCGATTTCCTGGTGCCGTCGCGCCTGAACCCGGGTCGCTTCTACGCGCTGCCGCAGGCGCCGCAGCAGTACAAACAGCTGATGATGGTTGCGGGTTTGGAGAAATACTATCAGATCGCTCGCTGTTTCCGCGATGAGGACCTTCGCGCCGACCGTCAGCCGGAGTTCACGCAGATCGATATCGAGGCGAGCTTCGTCGGGCAGGAAGACATCATTCGTTTGGTCGAGGGTCTGCTTGCTGCGATGTTCAAGGCCGGCCTTGGGGTTGCCATTCCGCAAAGTTTCCCGCGCATGACCTATGCCGATGCGATGGACATCTACGGCTCGGACAAGCCCGACACGCGTTATGACATGAAGATCAGCGATCTCGGCGATGTGTTCTCAGCGACCGAATTCAAGATCTTCCGCTCGACGCTCGATCAGGGCGGTGTGGTGCGTGCGATCAACGCCAAGGGCTTTGCTGGTGTGACGACGGGTCAGATGAACCGCCTCAACGAAATCGCCATTCAGGCCGGGCTCCCGGTCAAGACGCTGGCATTCATCAAGTGCGAAGGTGGCGAATACAAGAGCCCGCTGTGGAAGTTCTTCACCGATGCCGAAAAGGATGCCTTGGTCGCCAAACTCGCGATCGAAGAGGGCGATATTGTTTTCTTCGTTGCCGGTTCGCGTGAAAGCGTGAGCACGATTCTTGGCCGCGTCCGCTGCGAGTGCGCCGAGATGCTCGAGTTGACGAAAAATTCCGATGCCTACAATTTCTTGTGGGTGGTTGATTTCCCGCTGCTTGCGCTCGATGAAGAGAGTGGTCATTGGGCAGCGGTGCACCATCCCTTCACGCGTCTGAATGCCGACGATGCCGACAAGCTCGCGGCGGGTGATTTTGCCAATGTCCGCGCGGTGGCATACGATGTCGTGCTCAACGGCTATGAGCTCGGCGGTGGTTCGATCCGGATCCATGAAAAGGATCTGCAGGCAAAAATGTTCGAAGTGCTCGGCGTCGGCCCCGAGGAACAGGAAGTGAAGTTTGGTCACATCCTCGATGCCTTCCGTTTCGGTGCTCCGCCGCATGGTGGTCTCGCACTCGGCCTCGACCGCATCGCGATGCTCATGGCCGGCGAGGACAGCATTCGGGAAGTTATTGCCTTCCCGAAAAACAACAAAGGCGCCGACCTCATGGCCCACAGCCCCTGCCAAATCGACTTCAAGCAACTGCGCGAAGTCTATGTGCAGTCGACCTGGAAAGACCCGAAGGCGGAGAGGCCGGTGGTGGGGTAAAGGGGCTGAATCGAAACGCGGAGGCGCGGAGCGCGCGGAGGGTTTTCGCGAAGATGATTGGAGGCTCACTAGGGCTGAATTTTGAAGCGTATCGTTCGAGAATTTAACCACTGATTTCGATGATTTACTGATAATGGAGAGGGGTGTTACTCGCGATTTTTTCTTCATCTGTGCAATCTGTGAAATCTGTGGTCAAATCTGCTCTGCTTACATTTCAACTTCTGAAATCGTGATAAAATTTCGCGCTTTCCTCGGCGTACTCTGTATCTCTGCGTTTCGCTGAAATCATAAAATAGAAACTCGGTGGCGCGGAGGGCTTCGCAGAGGGTTTTCATTCTTCCTTTCCCGCGAAGGACAGACATGCTATGAATCGCCTCATGGCGGTGAACGAGAGTCTCATTCTTCCGGATCATTTTCAGATCGAGCCCGAGCTGCGGGAGCAGTTGAGTGGCAGGCCGGGGCATCAGCGATGTGTCGAGGGCAATGGGGAGTTGCTGTTGGTCGTGCACGAGGTGCCGAAGGCGGGGGTGCCTGAGCGCGATCCGCTTTATTTTTGGAAGCGCATCGATGGGACCTGGATGCAGGCTTCGGGAGAGGGCTTGAGTGGGTTGGGTGATTTGATCGAGCGCTATGCCAAGACCATCGATGCGCATGAGGAAACGGTTGAGGAGGCGGATACGGCGGCGGAAATTTTTGGGATTTTGCGGCATTCGGGTCCGCTTGCGCGATCGAGCCGCAACCTTGTCGCTGCACTCGAACAGGTGCTGGCGATCGATGCCGATGACCGTGGGATCATTGCTTACCGCGACCGCGCCAAGGAAATCGAACGCGCGGCAGATTTGCTTAATTCCGATGGCCTGATGACCCTCGAATTTTGGCGCGCGCAGCGATATGAAGAACAGGCGAAGTCGGCGAACCGATTGAACAGCATCGCGTTTCGGCTTAACCTACTTGCAGGCTTTTTCCTGCCGCTGGTCGCGCTGGGTGGCTTGTTCGGGATGAATGTCGATCTGCCCGCATTCGTGCAGCCGATGTTCTGGGGGATTTTCTTTTTTGGTCTCTTCATCGGTGGCTTTCTGCTGTGGATCGTCGGTAGGCAAACCGGCAAGTCCAGGGAGGATGAGGATCGCGAGTGAATGAAGAAGAGAAACTCGCGCGGAGACGCAGAGGCGCGGAGGTTGGATGAAGAGATTTTTTATCACTGATTTACTGATCGAAGAGAGGTGTGCCTTCGGCGCAGGTCCTCATCTATCCAATCAGTAAATCAGTTTAATCAGTGGTCAATTTTTGGAATCACCCGAGTGATGGCACTTTGACAGCTGTGTCGACATCGGCGTTGTAGTCGACGCCGTTGAGGCCGAAGCCGAAGAGCTTGAGGAAGCCTGATTGGTAGCCGTCGAAGTCGGCGATCTCGCGGAGGTTGTCGGTGTTCACTTCGGTCCAGCGTTGATCGACGAGTTTTTGCACGGCAGGGGCCATTTCCCAATCGTCGATGCGGATGCGTCCGGCTTCGTCGGGTTGTGGATTGCCGTTGTAGAGGCGGTCGCGGAAGAGGCGGTCCATTTGCTCGATGCAATCTTCGTGGGTGCCTTCGGCCTTCATGACCTTGTAGAGCAACGAAATGTAAAGTGGCACGACCGGGATGGCCGAACTTGCTTGGGTAACGAGTGCCTTGTTCACCGAGACCCATGCCTTGCCATCGAGTGGTTTGAGTTTGGCATCGAGTTCGCGTTGCACGCGTTCGAGGTCTTCCTTGGCGCGGCCGATGGTGCCATTCTTGTAAATCGGCCAGGTGATTTCGGGTCCGATGTACGAGTAAGCGACCGTTTGCACCCCCTTGGCGAGGAGGCCTTCGGCGAGCAGCGCGTCGATCCACATTTGCCAATCTTCGCCACCCATCACGGCGACGGTTTGTGCGACATCATCGCCTTCGGCGGGCTGGATGGTGATTTCATCAACAACGCCGGTGCTGGTGTTGAGGTTGCGGTTGGTGTAGCTCTGGCCGATCGGCTTGAGCACGGATTTGTAGACTTCGCCGGATTTCGGATCGGTGCGGCGTGGGGAGGCGAGGCTGTAAACGACGCAGTCGACTTGGCCGAGGTCGCTTTTGATCGCGGCGATGACTTCGGCCTTCATCGCATCGGAGAAGGCGTCGCCATTGAACGAGCGGGCGTAGAGGCCAGCAGCACGGGCTTCATTTTCGAATGCGGCCGAGTTGTACCACCCGGCAGTGCCGCACTTGTCAGACTCGGCGGGTTTTTCGAAAAAGACACCGATCGTCGAAGCGCCCGAGCCGAAGGCGGCGGCGATGCGTGAGGAGAGGCCGTAGCCGGTGGAGGAGCCGATCACGAGGACTTTCTTCGGGCCATTGGCGATGGGGCCGCGATTTTTCACGACGGCGATTTGCTCGGCAACATGTTTGGCGCAGCCGACCGGGTGAGCGGTGGTGCAGATGAATCCACGTACTTTGGGTGTGACGACCATATGGATGCGAAATTATCCGTCAGCCGCCTGATGGCAATCATGATTTGGTGGCGATCCTCATGGCCAACGCGTGCTTGCCGCTGGCTGCCCGAGGGTTTAACCAAGGGCATGCCTTTGCTGCTCGGAGTGAACATCGATCATGTCGCCACGCTGCGTCAGGCGCGCTATGCGGGCAACGAATGGGCGCACAACGCCGAACCGAGTCCGCTTGATGCTGCGCGCGATGCGATGGCTGGCGGGGCCGATTCCATCACGGTGCATGTCCGCGGGGACCGTCGGCACATGCAGGAGGCCGATGTCATCCGCATCCGCGCGGAGGTGCCGCTGCCACTGAATTTTGAAATGGGCGTGACCGATGAGATGCTTGGCATGGCCAAAAAGATCAGGCCGGATTTTGCGTGTTTGGTGCCCGAAACGCGGCAGGAAATCACCACTGAGGGTGGACTTGATGTGGTGGCGGGATTTGCAAAAACCCGCGATGCGGTGGCGGCTTTGAAAGGCGAGGGGATCAAGGTCAGTTTGTTTATTGATCCCGATGAGGCACAGGTCGAGGCAGCGGCACAATGTGCGGCAGACATGATCGAGTTGCACACCGGATGTTTTGCCAATGCGCAGGGCGATCAGATCGAGCGCGAGTTGGAACGCCTTCGTCGTGCGGCGGTGATCGGTCACCAACTTGGGCTGCAAGTGAATGCCGGGCATGGCATCAACTACCGCAATGTGCATCTCATGATGAGCGTTCCGCATTTGGCGGAACTCAACATCGGGCACAGCATCATTGCGCGGGCATTGAAGGTTGGTCTTACCACTGCGGTTGCCGACATGAGAAAACTGATGCAGTCCTACGAGTTGTCATGAGAGTCGCGGGCATTGGCATCGACATTGTGGAAATCTCGCGGATCGCCGAGAGCATCGAGCGTCATGGTGAGGCGTTTCTTTCGCGATTGTTCACATCGAATGAGCGAGATTATTGCGAATCGCGTGCGATGCCGGCGATGCACTATGCGGCGCGATTTGCGGCCAAGGAGGCGGTGGCCAAGGCATTTGGCACGGGCATCGGCGAACGGGCGGCATTTCTTGATTTGGAAATCATCAACAACGCCGCTGGCGCCCCGCAGGTGGTGCTGGGTGGATCCGCCAAAAAGCATGCGGACGATTGCGGGATCACCGAAATCCAGGTAAGCCTCACCCATTCGCGCGAATACGCTGCCGCCAATGCGGTGGTGATCGCCGGATGATCGAACGAAATCATACATCATAGCCAACCATCCGATGCAACGCCCACGCCGCAACCGCCGCAGTACCGCCATCCGCTCGATGGTGAGCGAGACATCCCTCGAGGTTTCGAATCTCATCCTGCCGCTGTTCTTTCACGAGGATGCGGAGGATGTGACGATCGAGTCGATGCCCGGAGTGACGCGTTGGTCCCTGCAGAGTTTGGTGCGCGAGGCAGGCGAGGCGCATGCGCTCGGCATTCCGGCGGTCGTGTTGTTTCCAAAAATCAATGAGTCACTCAAGTCATCCGACGCGAAGGAGGCTTACCGCGAGCATGGCCTCGTGCCGAAGGCGATTCGCGCGATCAAGGCGGCGCATCCGACGCTGTGCGTGATCACAGATGTCGCGCTCGATCCCTACAACAGTGACGGACACGACGGTATCGTGAAGAAAAATGCCGATGGATCGCTGGTGATCCTGAACGATGAAACGGTCGAGGTGCTGTGTCGTCAGGCCCTGTGCCATGCACGCGCCGGTGCCGATATTGTTGCGCCATCCGACATGATGGATGGTCGCGTCGGCGCGATCCGCGAGGCCTTGGATGCAGAGGGTTTCACCGATGTTTCGATTTTAAGCTACACCGCCAAATACGCGTCGGCTTTCTATGGTCCATTTCGCGGAGCGCTTGATTCCGCGCCGAAGGATGGCGACAAGAAGACTTACCAGATGGATCCGGCCAATGTGGTCGAAGCCTTGCGCGAAGCCGGACTTGATGAGGCTGAGGGTGCCGACATGCTGATGGTGAAACCTGCGAGCCTGTACCTTGATGTCATTTCAAAGCTTCGCGAATCAAGCTGCCTGCCGATTGCGGCCTATCAGGTGAGCGGCGAGTATCTCATGCTCAAGAGCGCATCGGCTGGCGGTTGGATTGATGAGCGTGCGGCGGTGATGGAGTCGCTGGTCTCGATTCGGCGCGCAGGGGCTTCGATGATTTTGACCTATTTCGCCAAGGAAGCGGCAAGGTGGTTGAGGGGGCAGAGGTAGTTTCAAGTATTCAGTTTTCAGTTGGCAGTGAAGAGAGTGAAGAAGCGGCTTCTTAGTTTTCTTCACCAATCTCCAATTACCTAATCTCTAATGTCTCTTCTTCTCCGCGTCCCTTGGCGACCTTTGCGGCTTGGCGGTTATCGTTTCTTTAGGAATCAGCGAGAAGTTTTCCACGAGCGGATCAGCTCTAGAAATGGATTCGCGTAGCGTTGAAGTTTGGCGGCGCCGATGCCGGGGATGAGGAGTGCCTCGTCGTGATTGGTGGGTTGGTAGCGGGCGATGGCTTCGATGGTTTTGTTGCCGAAGACCACATAGGGAGGAACCTTTTCGCGTGCGGCGAGTTTTGCGCGGAGGTCTTTGAGCAATGAGTACAGTTGCGGATCGAATCCGTGGTCTTTGAGGTCGATTGTCGGGCGCGAGGCTTCGCTGTCGGGCCAGATGAGTGTGTAGGATGCCTCTTCGCGCATCACCGAATCGCCGAGTGGTGTGAGCGTCATGAGCGGGTATTCGCCGGCGATCGTTTGGACGAGTCCCGCATCGGCGAGCGAGCGCATGAGGCTGTTGAGGTAGCCGGTGCCTTTTTCCCGGAGGATGCCGTAGGTGCTGAGTTGGTCGAGACCGGCGCTGATGATTTCCTGTGACTTGCTGCCGGCGAGCATTTGCACGATGCGGCCGCGGCCGAAGCGCGCTTCCCAGCCGGTGGCCGTGCGTCGTGACATGCGGGCGACGCCGCTGAGGGCTTTCTTGACGATGAGTGCTTCTTCCTTCGTCGGTGCGCGGTGTTCGCTGGCGCTCGAGTTGCGACAAATGTCACAGCTCCCGCAGGTGCTGGGATTTGCTTCGCCGAAATACGCGAGGATCCATTGCTGGCGGCAGGTTCGCGAGTAGCTCATTTCGACCATCGACTTGAGTTTGTCGCGGTCGCGTTTTTCCTTTTCCTCGATGGCGACCTCGTCGAGTTCGAGCTGGCCGGGGCTGGTCTGCGGCTTGAGCAAGCGGGTGCCGCGCATGCGGCGTTTGGGGACATCGAAGCGTTCGATGTATCCTGCGCGGCTGAGGGAGGTGAGGGCGCTGCCAACCGACATCGAGTTGCGCACATCCGAGGCCTCGGCGATTTCTTCGAGGGTTTCGTGGACTTCAAATTCCTTGTCGCACTGATCGAGTAGGTGTCGGTAGATCGAGCGGATTACCGCGGCGGTGGGATTCGCGCCATCGATGAAAAATTCCTGCGTGCGGGTGTCGGCATAGTTGAAGAGCAGCTCGCAAGTAGAAGCCTCGCCATCGCGTCCGGCGCGTCCGGCTTCCTGATAGTAGGCCTCGACGCTGCCGGGGATTTCGTAGTGGATCACGAAACGCACATCCGAGCGGTCGATGCCCATGCCAAAGGCATTGGTGGCGACCGCGATGTCGGCCTTGCGGCAAATGAATTGTTCCTGCGCCTGTTCGCGTTCCTGGTCGCTCATTCCACCGTGGTAGGCCACGCATTTGAGCCCCCAGCTGGCGATGGTTTCGGAAACCGACTCGACCTTTTTACGCGTCGCGCAATAGACGATGCCGGTTTTGTGAGCGGCAATGACCGATTTCATCCGCTCGTCTTTTTGCTGGGTTGTGTCGACGGCGGTGATGTTGAGCGAAAGGTTCGGTCGCGAGAATCCGCTGACGCGTTCGAAGGGTTCGCGCAGGGCAAGCACCGAGCTGATATCGTGTCGGACCACTGGCGTGGCGGTGGCGGTAAGGGCGACGCATTGCGGATGACCGATGGTTTTCAGCGCGCGTCCGAGCCGCAAATAATCAGGCCGGAAATCGTGACCCCACTGGCTAAGGCAGTGGGCCTCATCGACTGCGAACAGCGAGATTTCGATGCCCTCGAGGGCTTTGAGAAAACTTTCGGCGCGGAAGCGCTCGGGCGCGACATAGACGAGCTTCCAATCGCCGTTTTTCATGCCGTCGAGCCGCTCGCGCTGCTCCGGCCAGCTGAGGGTCGAGTTGATCATCGTCGCGGGAATATTGCGCGCGGTAAGGGCATCGACCTGATCTTTCATCAGCGCGATCAGCGGCGAGATGACGATCGTGACGCCTCCGAAGCAAAGTGCCGGGATTTGAAAGCAAAGCGACTTGCCGCCGCCGGTCGGCATCACGACCAGACCGTCACGGCCGGCGACAATTTCCGAAATGACCTCTTCCTGACCGTCGAGAAAACCGCTGTAGCCAAAGTATTTCTTCAGCGCGTCGTGAGGCGTCATCAGAAGCGGTTTTGGCGGCGGGGGCGTGGGCACGGTGGGGTAAGTCGATGAAATAGCGGGCGAGGCGGACCCTAGTTTCGCTGCCTTCGATTGCCCAGCACATTTGCCCGTCGGCATTTGTGCAAGAAACTCCGATCGCTTTGCTTGCGGACTGCGGCATCCCGCGCTATGGCTTGAGCACTTCCACACCATGAGCCAGTCACCTTTGAAAATCACCGCCTACCTCAAAACCTATTGCGGATGGAGCGAAGGAGTTCGCGCCATCATGCGTAAATACGGCCTCGAGTTCGAAGAAAAGGACATCATCAAGAACCCCGCCTTCCGCTGGGAAATGGAACAGCGCAGCGGTCAGTCGCTCTCGCCATGCGTCGAGATCAATGGTCACATGCTGCCGGACATCAGCGGCGAGGAGGTCGAGGCGTGGATGATTGCCAATGGTCTGCTGCAAGCCAACGATGAGGCACCCGATGCGCCGATCAACTCCGCCTGCACGGATGAACAGCACGCGGCGATGGCGCGCGGGGAATTCCAAATTCCGAGCAAAATCCGCTTCATCGACTGATTTTTGCACCGAAATTTTCGGGGGAATTTACAGACAAAGCCTCTGAAGGGTGGCATTATTCCCAATGATGGCATCCTGCACGGCGGAACATTGGAAGGGCTGGCTAGCCGAGCACGGCTCGAAGCTGCTGCTATTTGCGCGCAGCTGGTGCCAGTCCCGCGAGGATGCTGAGGACCTCGTGCAGGAGGCTGTTTTGAAAATGTGGCATCATCAGGCCGATCGCGGCCATGTGCCTCCCGACCTGCCGTTGGTGTTTTCGACCATCCGCTTTTGTGGGCTCAATTTTCATCGCAGCGAGCGTCGGCGCAAAAAGCGCGAGGAATCGGTCATTTACCTCAACGACTTCCAAGACATGTGGCTCGATCCGGTGCTCGAGGATGATGAGGATGCCCTCTTGCTGCGCGAAAAGATCAAGGATCTGAGCCCGAAACTTCGTGAGGTGGTGATCATGAAATTCTGGGGAGGGCTGACCTTCCAGCAGATCGCCGAGACTCTTGTCATTTCAGCGAACACCGCCGCGTCGCGATATCGTTACGCGTTGGAACAACTCGCGCATGACCTGCGCCGCATCAAGGAGGACCGCCATGCACAAGCCTGACAAGCCAATGGATCCGATTGAAGAAGTGGAAAATATCCTCAAGCGTCTCGCGCCATCGGCGATGAGCGAGAGGGCCACGCGTGCGAACGGCTCGATGATCGATGGCTTGGCCGGCGGACAGATTACCGTTTCCAACGATACAACAAGGCGGCGTTATTGGTGGTCAACTGGCATTGCCGCGAGCATCATGGCGGGTGTTGGTTTGGTTTTCTTCGATCAACCCCAAGCCAATGCCGGCGCTGTCGCTGAATATGAAATTTTAGAAACCATTGAATCCACGAAACAGACATCCCATGAGGTGTGGGTCGAGAAAAGCATTGTGATCAAGCCCAAGAAAAATGACCTAGTCATGCAAGTTGGTTGGCGCGATTTGGCCAAAACTGATGATACTTCGGAATTTTGATGAGGCTGGCGCTTACATTTTTGTTGCTGGGTTTTTGCATCTCGTTGCATGCCGAGTTGACGGAGGATGCTGGCAAACCCGTTGATGCTTCGGCGGAAAAAATGATGCAGGGCAGGTCGCGCATTGTGCCGCCGCCGACGCTTGGTGTCTCACTTCAAAAGCCTGATCCGATGGTGACCTCTCAGCTGCCGGATCTTCCGCTTGGCATTGGTTTTTTGGTGACCGCTGTCGATGATGGCGGGCCAGCCGCGCAGGCCGGCGTCCAAGTTCACGATGTGATTTGGAAAATGGGCGATCAAATGCTGGTCAATGAGGCGCAAATGGCGGCACTGCTGCGTCTGCATCAACCGGGTGAGAAGGTGGTGTTTTCCGCGTTCCGCTTGGGCAAGCCGCAGCAGTTTAAGGTCCAGGTCGGCAAGCCGAAGGCGCGCTTCTCGAATGTCTTTGCCAAAGCCGCTTCATCCCCGGAAGAGTTCGACAACACCGTCACACGGGATGTCAATGCCAGCGAGATGTTTGCCAAAACCACGGGCGATGATGGCGAGGCGGAAGTGGTCAAGGAAGGCGAGGGGTATCGGCTCAGCATCAAGGACAGCAAACAGGTGCAAATTTTCAACGGAACATTTCCTGCCGACGGATCATTCGAAGGAGTGCCGGCAGCGTGGAAATTCAGGGTCATGGCCCTTAAGCGCGCCCTCGATCAGTCGATCAGCGGCGAAATACCGGTGCTGCGCCCGCCGCGGCCGCGGATCGTGCCGCCGCCGATGATTCCGACTCAGTCGGTAACGCCATAATTTCCTCGTGCCACGGCATGGCTTGGTGAAACATGCGAATTTCATCGGGAATGCCTTGCGTTTCGGCGGGTGGCCTCGCATCTTCCGCGCCATGCATCCCGATGTGGCGAAATTGGTAGAGGCTGGTCGCATTCCCCAGGCGGTCGGCGAAAGGTTGTCCCAACTCGCACCCGGAAATTTTTGTGTCCACAAATCCTTCGGTGCCGGCAAGGTGGTTTCATGGGATTTGCCGTCGAAAAAAGTCGTTATCGATTTCGAGAAATCGGCGGCACAATCGATGGAGCTGCAATTCGCGTTTCAGAAAACCGAGTGGATTGCCGCCGATGATTTCAGGGCGCGCAAGATCGAGCAGATTGAGGAACTTCGCACGCTGTCGAAGAGCGATCCGGTCGACCTCCTCTTGCATGTGATCCGCAGCCATGGTGGCAGCATGACCGGCGACGCGCTCGAGAAAGAGCTTTGCGGCACGGTGATCCCTGAGGCTGATTTCAAAAAATGGTGGGACAATGCCAAGAAGGCTCTGCGCGAGAGGCGTGTGGCCGTGGTGCCGCAGAAGCGCATCGAAGCGATTGTCCTTCGCACCGGTGTTGACAGCCCGGCGCAGGCATTGATCGCCGACTTCGAGGCCGCTCGCGACATCAAGGGCATGATCCGTGCCTTGGAAGCGATCGCCGCCGATATCGGTGCGTTCGAAGGTGCGACCGATTCGTTGAAACAGCTACTGGGAGCGATCGATGAAGGAGCGAGAAAAGCCTCGCGCGTCCAGCTCGGCCAAGCGCTGCAACTCGTCGCCGCGCGGGATGAGGTGATCCAATCGTCGAAGGAGCTTTCGCTGGATGATGGCGCATTGAAACTTTCCGAACTCCTGCGTGCGGCGGATCCGATCAAGCTCGCTGATGAGGCCGGCGCCTTGCCATCGACCAGGCAGCGTGCGGTTTACGAAGCTTTCTCCGAGGCATTTGCCAACTCATGGGTCGAGAAGATGGTTCGCGTGTTTGACCGCGTTGGTGCGCGGGGCGTGACGGAAATCGCCCGCATCTTGATCGATCGCAATGAATTGCCCGCGCTGAACAAGCATCTCGCATCGGCGATCGCACGACGTTCGCTTGGTGCCGATGCTCTCATCTGGGTTTGCCGCGAGCGCAAGGGTGCGGCGGCCGATGTGTTTTGCCCCGATGTCGGTGCCGCAGTTCTCAATCTGCTCGAAAACGACCATCTTTCCGACGGTCCGCGCAAGACCTCGCGTTTGCAAAGCCTCCTCGGCGACGACAAGACTTTGCTCACGGATTTGGTCGGCATCATGGATGTGAACGAATCGCGCAATTTCGCCCGTCGCTTGATGGATTGCCCGGTGTTTGCCGATCTCGAGAAAAAGTCCCTGATGGCGCGCATCATCAAAGCCCGCCCGGAAACCGCCGAGTTGGTGAGCGGAGAAAATTCCAAACGCCCGGAAGAGGCTCTGCTTGTTTCATGGGACAGCCTCGAGAAGAAGAAAACCGAACTCGACGAGCTGATTCGCGTGCGGATTCCGCAAAACACCAAGGACATTTCCATCGCTCGTGAGTATGGTGACCTCCGCGAGAACTTCGAGTACAAGTCGGCAAAGGACCTTCAAAAATACCTCATGCACCGCAAGAGCGAGCTCGAGCGCGACATCCACCGCGCGCGCGGCACCGACTTCAAGGGCTCGGATGCAGCGAAGGTAAACATCGGCACGATCGTGACGCTCGCCGACACCTCGGGCAACGAAGTTGAGATGACCGTGCTCGGGGCATGGGACTCGGATCCCGAAAAGAAACTCGTTTCCTACCTCTCCGAAGTCGGCAAGGCCCTCGTAGGTCGTGCGCCGGGTGAAACGGTCGTTATCCGCGACCAAGTCACCGAGGCTCCGGAGCAATGGACGATCCGCTCGATCCGTCCTTTCAACCCCTGATCACTCCCCAAACAAACGAAAAAAAGCACTATGGACTATACCACCATTGTTGAAATCCGCGGCCGCGAAGTCATCGACTCACGCGGCAACCCCACTGTTGAAGTTGATGTCAAGCTGGACGGCGGTGCCGTTGGCCGCGCGGCGGTTCCTTCGGGAGCATCGACCGGCGAGCATGAAGCTGTTGAGCTTCGCGACGGCGACAAGAAGCGCTTCCTTGGAAAGGGCGTGCTCAAGGCCGTCAACAATGTGAACAACAAGATTGCTCCGGCTCTACTTGGTTACTGCGCGACCGAGCAATCGGCGATCGATGCCGCGATGCTCGCGCTCGATGGCAGCTCGACCAAGAAGCACCTCGGTGCCAATGCGATTCTCGGAGTTTCGATGGCAGTGGCCAAGGCCTCTGCCGCACAACTCGGCGTGCCGCTCTACAAGTATCTCGGCGGACCCAACGCGAAGGTTCTGCCGGTGCCAATGATGAACATCATCAATGGTGGTGCTCACTCGGACGCGCCGATCGACTTCCAGGAATTCATGATCATGCCGGTCGGTGCCCCGACACTGCGTGAGGCATTGCGCTACGGTGCCGAAGTTTTCCACTCGCTCAAGAAGGTCCTTCACGATCGCGGTCTTTCCACTGCGGTGGGTGACGAAGGTGGCTTTGCGCCAAACCTCAAGAGCGCCGATGACGCGCTTGGCGTGATTTGCCAAGCGATCGAAAAGGCTGGTTACAAGGTGGGCGACGACATCGCGATCGCTCTCGATGTCGCGAGCTCGGAATTCTTCGACAAGAAGAAGAAAGCCTATGTCTTCAAGAAGTCCGACAAGTCGGTGAAGAGCGCCGAGGAGCTCGTGGCCTACTACGCGAAGCTTCAGAAAAAGTACCCGATCATCTCGATCGAAGACGGCTGCGCCGAAAACGATTGGGCTGGCTGGAAGGTGATCACCGACAAGCTCGGCAAGACCACCCAGCTCGTCGGCGACGACCTCTTCGTCACCAACACCGAATTCCTCGCCAAGGGCATCATCCAAGGTGTGGCAAACTCGATCCTGGTAAAGGTCAACCAAATCGGCACCCTCACCGAGACCTTCGACGCGGTCGAAATGGCCAAGGAAAATGCCTACACTGCGGTGCTGAGCCATCGTTCCGGTGAGACCGAGGACAGCACGATCGCCGACATTGCCGTGGCGACCAATTGCGGCCAGATCAAGACCGGCTCGATGAGCCGCTCGGACAGGATCGCGAAGTACAACCAACTCCTCCGCATCGAGGAGGAGCTGGGCGACGATGCCGTTTTCGGTGTCAGCAAGCTCAAGGTTCTCAAGTGATCGGTTGATCTCCACGAACCATTTAAAAATCGGCGGATCCGGATGCGGGTTCGCCGATTTTTTTTTGCTTCAAGCATGCCGCATTCATCGGGCTTGGTCGGATATGGCCTTGCCTCGGTGCGCCAGGAATCGCTAATTTTCATCAGCCTGTGCAAGTGCATGGAATCACAATGATTCCGCAAGTGTGCCCCAAGCTTCAAACTCCACGATACCATGTTAGGCCTGAACCGATTGAGCATCCAGACGAAGATGATCCTGCTGCTGCTGGCAGTGAGTTTGTCGTCCATCGCAGTTGTGGCATGGAACAGTTATAAGTCCGGCAGGGCGGCGCTGATCCGTGCGGCGGAGGATCATCTCAAGGGCGTGCAGGTGGCCAAGACTACGACACTGAAGGCGATGCTCGATTCGTTGCGGGACCAGGTCATTTCCATGTCAGACAGCCATGTGACCATCCAAGGCATGAGGGAGTTTCGCGCGGCTTACAAGAGCCTCAATGCGGCGTCGCTGACGCCGGAGCAGTCTGAAAAACTCGAAGGGTTTTATGAAAATGATTTCCTTCCGAAGCTCGCCGAGCAAATCGATGGAGAGCCTGTGCTTGAGCAATATCTGCCGGTAAGGCCGGCCGAGCGATACCTCCAGTACCACTACATTTCGGGCAACCCCCATCCTTACGGCAAGAAGCAGGACTTGGAGGAATCGGAATCGGACCAATCTTCCTATGGCAAGATTCATGAGACATACCACAAAGCGTTTGATCGCGCGGTGAAGATTTTCGGATTTGAGGATGTGATGCTGGTCGATGCCGAAAGCATGGAAATTGTTTACAGCTATCAGAAGACCAGTGAATTTGCGACCAACCTTGAGACGGGTCCCTACGCCAACACGCTGATGGCAGCGAAGGTGCGAACGATGCGTAGCAACAACGATCGCGATGATTTCAAAATCGCCGATTTCGAGCCGTATCGACCGAGCCTTGGCAAACCGATGGGGTTTGCGGTGAGCCCGATTTTTGATGGTCCGCAAATGATTGGTTTGCTGGTGCTGCAGTTTCCGATCGATAACTTTAACAAGGTCCTGACCGGCAATTTCAACTGGGCTGAGGAAGGGATGGGGCAAACCGGCGAATCCTATCTCGTCGGCCCTGACAAGACCATGCGCAGTCGCTCGCGCTTCATGTACTCGGACCCCGAGGGCTTTCTCAAAATTCTCCGTCAGAGCAGCGTGCCAACATCGAGTGTCGAGAGAATCGAAAAACAGGGGAATGTGATTTGTGCGATGCCGGTCGAGTCGGAAAGCGTGGCAGCCGCCTTCCGCGGGCAAAAGGGCATCATGGTGGTGAATGATTATCGAGGTGAGAAAACTTTGAGTGCCTATGGGCCGCTGGAGTTGGATTCATTGCGTTGGGCAGTGATCACTGAAAAGGATATTGCCGAGGTCGAGGCACCGATACACCAACTGGGACGCACGGTGCTGATCGTGGCGAGTGGCATGGCATTGGCGGTCGCGCTCCTAGCACTGATGTTTTCTCATTTGCTCACGCGTCCCTTGCGTGCGCTCACCGAGGGAGCTCTTCGACTGGGTCGTGGTGAAACGGATGTGAAGGTGAGACTCAAGTCGCGCGATGAGTTCGG
>JBIKIK010000111.1:0-5544 GCA_044361655.1 Luteolibacter sp.
TTCCGGCGGCATGCGCCAACGGGTGGTGATCGCTCTCGCACTCGCATGCCGACCCTCGCTGGTGATTGCCGACGAACCCACCACCGCACTCGATGTGACCGTGCAGGCACAGATCCTCGACCTCATGGCACGACTCCGCGCCGAGATGAACATGTCCATGATGCTGATCACCCACGACCTCGGAGTGATCGCCGAAAACTGCGATGAGGTGGTCGTGATGTACGCCGGCCGCGTGGTGGAGAAAGGCCCGGTATCGGAAATTTTCGCCAAGCCCCTGCACGCCTACACGCGCGGGCTTTTGCGATCGATGCCAACACTCGATTCCAAACCCAAATCGCCGCTGCCCGTGATCCCCGGCATGGTGGCATCACTCGGCGAACATGTGCACGGCTGCCGTTTCTGCCAACGCATGGGCATCGCCGCCTCCGAACTTCGCGAAAGACCCGCACTCATCGAAATCACACCGGGACACTGGGTGGAAAATTGCGAGCGTTGTTACCAACCATGAGTTCAAAAATGTTACTCGATGTCTCAAACCTCCAAATGCACTTTGCTGTGCGTGGCGGCGTCATTCCGCGTCAGGTCGGCGCGGTAAAGGCGGTGGATGGGGTTTCGCTGCACATTGGTCCGGGCGAAACGCTTGGGCTTGTGGGTGAGTCGGGCTGCGGAAAATCGACATTGGGCAAAGCGGTCGTCCGTTTGCTCAAGCCGACTTCGGGCTGCGTCAGCTTCAACGGCACGGACATCACCCGAATGAGTCAGCGCGCGCTGCGTCCATTGCGGCGCGATTTCCAAATGATCTTTCAGGATCCTGTCGAATCACTCGACCCGCGGATGAGCGTGCGTTCGATCATTGAGGAACCGCTGCTGATTCATCGCATCGGCTCGCGGTCGGACAAGGTCCGTATGGTCAACGAATTGCTCGACCGCGTCGGCCTCCCCTCTTCGGCGGCCGAGCGCTATTCCTTCGAGTTTTCCGGCGGCCAGCGCCAGCGCATCGGCATTGCTCGCGCGCTTGCTTTGAAGCCAAAGCTCATCGTCTGCGACGAACCGGTCTCGGCGCTCGATGTCTCGATCCAATCGCAAATCTTGAATCTGCTAGTCGAGCTTCAGCGCGAGCTCGGGCTTTCGTATCTCTTCATCGCCCACGACCTGTCGGTGGTGAAGCATGTGAGCGACCGCGTGGCGGTGATGTATCTCGGAAAAATCGTCGAGCTCGCGCCATCCGAAAGCATTTATCGCGATCCGCGGCACGCCTACACGAAGGCCCTGCTTTCCGCGATCCCATCGACGGATCCCAACGCATCGCGCGAACGCATCCTGCTCGAAGGCGAAATCCCCTCACCGATCGATCCGCCGCGCGGCAGCGCCTTTGGCCATCGCATCAAACACCCGCGCTACGATGAAACGATCGGCATGGATTTGCCGCTGCGCGAAATCACGCCGGGCCACTGGGTGGCGGCCGACCCCTGCTGCGTCAGCGCCGACGATTGGAAAAAACTTTCTGCGCAAAAGTGATCGGCAAACACGCCGATCATGATCGTTCACAAGCCGCGCGCGATTTTTCGCACCAAGGCCGGGCCTTGATAAATCAGCGAGGTGTAGATCTGCACGAGCGAGGCGCCGGCCGCAATTTTTTCGCGGGCATCCTCGAGCGATGAAATTCCGCCGACGCCGATGATCGGAATGCGCGCGCCGAGATGGCTTGAAAATTGGCGCAGCACCTCGGTGCTCTTGGCCTGCACCGGCCTACCCGAAAGCCCGCCTGCTTCTTCAGCATAGCGATGCCCGCGCACCGCATCGCGATCGAGCGTGGTGTTGGTGGCAATGAGGCCATCGAGCCCGCCATCAAGGAACACGCGCGAGAGATCGCGAATGTGCGCATCGTCGAGATCGGGCGCGACCTTGAAAAGCAGCGGCACATTTTTGCCATGCTCGGCACGGAGTTTTTGCTGCTCTTTTTTCAGCGTCTCCAACAAACGCGCGCTGGCTTCGGCGCCTTGCAAATCGCGCAAGCCCGGCGTGTTGGGCGAGGAAAGATTGACCGCGATGTAGTCGGCTACGCTGTAAGCCTTGCGCAGGCATGCGAGATAATCATCCGCCGCGTTTTCATTCGGCGTGTCCTTGTTCTTTCCGATGTTGAATCCGATGACGCCGCGAAACGATTTGCTGCGCTGCACATTTTCAACACCGGCATCGATGCCCGGATTGTTGAAGCCCATGCGATTGATGATCGCTTCCTGCGGCACGAGGCGAAACAAACGCGGCTTCGGGTTGCCCGCTTGCGGGCGCGGCGTGATGGTGCCGATTTCGACAAAGCCGAAGCCCAGACGCCCGAGCGCGTCGATGGTGTTGCCTTCCTTATCGAGACCAGCTGCAAGACCAAGGCGGTTGGGAAATTTCAAACCCATCACCTCGATCGGTGAAATCAACTCGCCCTCGAGAAAAGCCAGACGCAGCAATCCACTGCGTTCGGCAAATCTCAACGAGGCCATGCCAAGATGATGCGCCACTTCGGCATCGAGCTTGAAAATCAATGGCCGCAACAGGGGGTAAAGGGCATCGGTCACGCCCGCGAGCCTGCTCACGGCACCACACTTTTGTCGAACCCGATCAAAGAGCAAAACCGGCGCTCAAAACCAACGCCAATCGCCCCATTTCGCGGGGGGCCTTGGGTAAAGATTCAACGATTTCCGCGTCAATTTGTCTCAATTGGTGGACAGGCTGTCCAAATCCGGCGAGGCCGATTCAGGCGAATTTCACTAACTCACTCATTATCAATGATCTATGAAATCAAATTCAAAGGCACAGGGAATGCTTGAATCCATATTGAGAGGTCTGCGGGCCCGGTTCATTCCCCGAAATTGTATTTACGAATGCTATTCAATGCATTTAAATGCAATTAAAGGGAATAAAAGCACCCTTGGCTTCGTTTAACCAGTAACCCCCACACGCATATGGCATACGAATCAGAAGGCAGTTTGAAACTCTATCTCCGTGAGATTTCCAGAACGCCGTTGCTCACGGCCGAGGAAGAGGTGGAGCTCGCAGAGCGCATCAAGCAAGGAGACCCGGAGGCGCGATCGCACATGATCCGGGCCAACCTGCGCCTGGTCGTGAAAATCGCCCAGGACTATGCCAACTACGGCATGCCGGTCACCGACCTGATCTCGGAGGGCAACATCGGCCTGATGAAGGCCGTCGAGCGCTTCGATCCGGAAAAGGGCGGCAAGCTCTCGACCTACGCCGCGTGGTGGATCAAACAATCGATCAAGCGCGCGCTGGCCAATCAGTCAAAAACCATCCGCCTGCCCGTCCACATGGTCGACAAGATCGCCAAGATGCGCCGCATCGCCGCGATCCTTACCGAGGCACTCGGACGCGAGCCGACCGACGAGGAATTGGCCGATGAAATCGGCGTGCCGCGCCGCAAACTTGCGATGCTGCGCCAAGCCTCGCACCGCCCGACCTCGCTCGACGCACCGATCAACGAAGGCGAGGCCACGGAATACAGCGAGGTCATCAGCGATGATCGCGCGGTCAACCCGCTCGACATGCTCGCCGACAAGAATTTGCACGGCGAACTCGATGGCCTGCTCTCGGTGCTCGACGAGCGCGAGCGCAAGATCATCGACGAACGCTTCGGCCTCAGCGGCCGCAGGGCACTGACGCTGGAGGAGGTCGGACGCGAGTTCGGCGTCACCCGCGAGCGCATCCGCCAACTTCAAAACTCGGCGCTCACCAAGATGCGCCGTGCTCTGCGCAAAAAGGAAAAGCCGACGCCCAAGCCGCTCGCATCCGGCTTGGCCGGCACCTGACGGATTTGTTTCATGTGTTTTGGTTGATAGGTGTTCGGCCGCGGTGGATCGTATCTGCCGCGGCCTTGCCTTTTGATGCATTCCATACAGAGGCGAATTTTGGAGTGTCCATTTCGGAGTTTTTCCATCATGGTCGCCGCGTAACCACTGTATCTCAAACATGCCCCGAGTGACCATCACCGTGCCGGGAGGATTCCCGCAACCCTACCGCTTTGGCCTGGATTCCACTTCCGTGGTGATCGGGCGCCTGCCGGAAAGTGACATTGCGATCGATTCGGCATCGGTCTCCTCGCGGCATGCGCAAATGATTCGGATCAAAGGTGGCTATGAGCTGCACGATCTCGGATCGACCAACGGCATCAAGCTCGATGGTCGCCGAGTCGCGACCGTCTCACTGCGCGATGGCATGAGCGTCGAGCTGGGAGAGGTGACATTTGAATTTTTGTTGGCCCCTGAAGAACGCGCGATGCTCGACATGGAGGCCTCGGTCGGACTCAAGCCGGAGCCTGCGGAAAAATATGTTTCTCCAGCGCCGCAGCAAACTCCCAATCCACCTCGCGTGCCCGCCGCCCCCCCGCGTGTGCCTGCCGCAAGACCGGCGCCGGCACCCGTGCAAGCCTCAAGCGGCGGTGGCAGCGGCTTGCTTCTTTTGGTGCTGGCTCTGCTGGCATTTTGCGCAGGCATGGCATTTCGATTTTATAATGATACCGGGCGCTCGTGGCTCGATGCGGTCCGAAGCAAACACGCCGCACAGGACACCTCGTCGATGCCGGGAAAATAATCCTGCCAAAGCGCATTTCCACGCCCCGATGTTGGGTTTGGTGTTGAGTTGCCGCCTGCTTCGACTAGCCTGCGCGCGTATGTTTCTCTCGAAATGGTCACTCGTTACGGTCACTGCCCTCGCGACATGCATGCAAGTTCGCGCGCAGGATGAGGCGGCAATGCAGGAAAGCATCATGGTGATGGAGGCGTATTCCGGCAAAGTGCTCGTCGCCTCCAATGCCGCTGCCAAACGGCCGATCGCCAGCCTCACCAAAATCGCAAGCGGCGCGGTCGCCGTCGATTGGGCCACTGCCACCGGAACGGATATCTCGACGGCGCGAATCAGCGTGCCCCAGACCGTCACCCTCGTCGGCGGACCCAACCCGATGAACCTCCAACCCGGCGACCAAATGACCGTGCGCGATGCCCTCTATGCGGCGCTGCTCGCATCCGACAACCTCGCGGCACTCAGCGTGGCCGACCATGTCGGACGCGAATTGATTTCACGCCGCGGCAAAAGCGGTGATCCGGTTGGCGAGTTTGTCGGTGAAATGAACCGGCTCGCGAAGTCCTTGGGCATGACGCAAACCCGCTTCGCCAATCCCCATGGCCTGGAGCGCCCCGGTGCCAAGGCCTTTTCCACCGCTGCCGATGTCGCGCGGCTCTCGGTCTATGCGATGCGTCGCAACGCCTTCACTTTCATCGTGCGACAAAAGGAAAGGCAAATCACCGTCCATGGCGCGTCCGGCCCGCGCAACTACACGATCCGCAATTCCAACGAACTCGCAGGTGAGACAGGAATACTTGGCGTGAAAACAGGCACAACATCTGCTGCTGGCCCCTGCGTATCGGTATGCATGGAACGCGATCCATTGGTTCGGACCAAACCGGACGGCTCGAAAGGCGCTACGCCACGGCGCCTCATTGTGGTCGTGCTGAACAATCCCGACCGTTTCTCACGCGC
>JBIKIK010000112.1:0-5478 GCA_044361655.1 Luteolibacter sp.
CCCGAAACAACCCGCAACGGCTTCCCCCGCGATCCCATCGATCCGGAACGCTACCGCGCCCATCTGCAGCATCGTAAATTTTTCGGAAATGACGCCGACTCGAAATGGCGCGCCGACACCCAACTCAGTTGGCTCAGCGACCAATACTACCTCGGTGACTTCAGCCGCGACACCTACTCGACCGACCCCTACCCGGACAACACCTTCGGCATTTTCCGCCAGGATGATTCATCGCTGCTCTCATTCCTCACCCGCTTCCGCATCAACGATTTCTACCGTGCCGATACCCGCCTGCCGGAAATCACCTTCGACCAATCACGCGGACCACGCTTCGGCCTCCCCCTCCTCCACGAAGGCACGACCTCACTCGGCATCATCGCCGAAAAAGCACCCGACACCACTCTCAATGCCGTCATCGATCCACTGGTCAACCTCACCTCGGGCGATGCAGCAGCCAACCAGTACCTGAATCAACTCGGCGCATACGAACGGCGCCTCGCCGAAAGCATGATCGCCCTCCCGCTCGGCGATCCGAGACGCGAGGACATCCGCACCCAGCTTCTCGACTCCGGCTACGCCCGCTTCCACACGTATCAGGAATTTTCCCTCCCGCGCACCTACGGCGATTTCTTCAGCGTCACACCTCAAGCCGGTTTCGGATACTCAGCTTACGAAATCACCGAGGGCGATGCTGACAATCTCGACCGAGCCACCGTCCATGCCGGCGTCGAATCCTCATTCAAAATTTCCAAAGACTACGGCAATGTCGGTAGCCGCGACTGGGGGCTCAACGGCCTGCTTCACATCGTCCAACCCTACAGCAACATTTCGGTCCTTCGCACCAACGACTACGAACCCGGCGACCCATCAGTCGACCACCTCAGCCCCACCACACGTCCGCAACCGCTCGATCCGCTGCGCTTCACCGCCATCGACGAGCTCCAAAGCTGGGAAATCGCCCGCCTGGGCGTGCGCAACCGACTCCTCACGCGGCGCGACAACCAAAGCATGGAGTGGCTCTTCCTCGACACCTACATCGATGCCTTCCTCAACGAACCGGAAGGCGAACGCAACCTCTCCAACCTCTACAACGACCTGCGCTGGCAGCCACTCCCATGGCTCGGCACCAGCCTCGAAACCCAAATGCCCATCGGCACCTCAGGCCCAGGCTTCACCAGCATCAACAGCTCGATCAACTATCAACCGGTCGACTGGTTCGAATGCTCGCTCGGTTTCGTGCGCCTCGATCAACATCCCTACCTCACCGACACCAACCGCGTCACACTGCGCACCTACACCAGCCTCTCGGAAAACTGGGGCCTCGGCACCCAACACACGACCGAGCTCGATGACAATGTGCTCGAACTCCAGCAATACACAATCCATCACGACCTCGGCAACTGGGTCTTCACCCTCGGCCTCAACACCCGCGACAACCGCTTTGAAAAGGAATACGGCGCGATCCTGCTTTTCACCCTCAAGGATTTGCCAATGATCTCCCTGCCGCTCGAAGTCGATGCCGGCTACTGACCCTCTCCCATATGAACACCACCTCCCTCCTCGCCGCACTGCAATGGCGCTACGCCACCAAGCAATTCGATGCCACCCGCAAAATCGATGCAGAAACATGGAACGCAATTGAGGAATCCCTCATCCTCACACCCTCGTCGTTCGGTCTCCAGCCATGGAAATTTCTCGTCGTCGGCGATCCCGCCATCCGCGGCGAACTTCGCGCGGCATCGTGGAACCAACCCCAAGTCACCGATGCCTCACACCTCGTCGTGCTCACCACCCGCACCGACCTCACCCAAAGCGACATCGACGCATGGATCAACCGCATGGCCGAAGTCCAAGGTTGCCCGACGGAAAATTTCGCACCGCTCGCGGGCATGATCTCCGGCTTCAGCTCATCGATGTCGGCCGATGCACGCCGCGCATGGAACTCACGCCAAGTCTACATCGCTCTCGGTCAACTCATGACCACCGCAGCCATGCTCAACATCGATACCTGCCCACTCGAAGGCATCGACCCCGCCGCCTACGATCGCGCGCTCGGCCTTGAAAATTCCGGCTACGCCACGGTCGTGGCCTGCGCACTCGGCTTCCGCGATCCGGCGGACAAATACGCCGCCGCCCCCAAGGCCCGCTTCGATCGCTCACGCGTGATCGAGCATGTCGGCAAGGCCTGAGCCATCAGCCCTCACGGCTTCTTCGGCGGATCGATGCCCAAAACTTTCCACACATCGGGAAGCAAGGCATCGAGTAGTGCATAGGAAATTTCGCGATCGCGATTCGTCCCGCGCAATCCGACATGGATCGCTGGGATACTCCCCATCGGCGTATCCATCTCACCGCGCTTCACATAAAGCCTGCTGCCAATCTCATCGGCCACCTCGTCGTCGGAATTCATCCCCCACTTGTCTTTCAATCCAAGCTCGCGACCGATCCGCATCAGGACCTGCCGGTCCGAAAGCTTGGTCGTCAACGCCCGGATCGTGGCATCAGTCTGGCCAAACGCCGCCTCGGGGTTGAGCGGAATCGGCAACCACACCGGATGCGGGCGGCTCTGCTTGTAAAGATGGTAGGCGGTCGGCAGACCGATGCCAAAAAGCAGCAACAAAGCCGCACCACCAATCAAAAGCCATCGTTGCATCAACGATGGATAGCACCCAAGATACCCCGTATCCAAGTAGGAATTTCATGGAATATCCAGCCACCACCGCCACCGTTGAAACCCTCCCAAACGGGCTCACCCTCATCCTCCAGCCAGAATCAGCCAACCCGGTCATCAGCACCCAAATCTGGGTCGAAACCGGCAGCATGCACGAAGACCAACACCTCGGCTCCGGCATCTCGCACTTCCTCGAACACATGGTCTTCAAGGGCACCCGCGACTTCGACGCCGGCGAGCTCGCCGCCACCGTGCAATCCGCCGGCGGACATTGGAATGCCTACACGAGCTTCGATCGCACGGTCTACTACATTGATGGCCCCTCGGACTCGCTCGCGAAGTTTCTCAAATGCCTCACCGGCCTGGTCTTCTTTCCCATCCTGCCGGAGTCGGAATTCGAAAAGGAAAAAGACATCATCCGTCGGGAAATCGACATGGGCCTCGACGATCCCGACAACGCCGCCTCACGCCTCCTGTTTTCCACCGCCTTCCAATGCGACCCGCGCCGCCACCCGGTCATCGGCCACCGCCACCTCTTCGATCAAATCCAATACCGCGACCTCACCGCATACCACCGCACCCGCTACACAACCGATCGCTGCTTCGTGGTGATCTCCGGCGACTTCGATCCGCAACAAGCACGCCAATCACTCATCGATCTCACCCGCGAATGCCAACTCGGCTGCGGCAAGGAACCCTTGCTCGCCGCCGACCCACCCCAAGTCGCACCGCGCTTCGCACGCGACACCTTCGCGGTCCCCGCCAGCAAGTTCACACTGGCATGGAAAATTCCATCCATCGATCACCCGGACGCACTCGCACTCGACATCCTCGCCACCCTCCTCGGCCGCGGACGCTCAGCACGCCTCTACCGCCGCATCCGCGAGGAAAAAGGCCTCGCGTTGGAAATTTCCTCCTTCTCGTGGTCATCACCCGCTCGCGAGGGGCTCTTTGCAATCAACGCCGAAGCGGAACCATCTCTCTCCAACGATCTCGTCGATGCCGTGATGCTCGAACTCGCCGATATCCAAAACTCCGACCTCGGTGACGAAATCGAAAAAGCCAAACGCCAAATCATCACCAGCCAGTTCCGCTCGCTCACCACCGCATCAGGCCGCGCCGCCGATCTCGCAAGCAATTGGCTCGAAGCACGCGACCTCGATTTCACACGCCGCCAGATCAATGCGATCAAGCTCATCACCGAAGCCGACATCCGCCGCGCCGCCACCCGCCTCACCCGCGAGCGACTCATCCACACGGTGATCGATCCACTTGACACCCCCGCGGCATCGCAAGCCGCAAGCACCCGCCGCGAGAAAGCCGAAGCCACTATCCACACCCTACCAAACGGACTCCGCATCGCGCTGCTGCCCGATCACCGCGTGCCACTCATTCACATCCAGGCCGCCGTCCGCGCAGGTCTCCCATCGGAAACATCCAACACCAACGGCATCAACCAACTGCTCGCGTCCACACTCCCGAAAGGCACAACCACACGCAGCGCCGCAGCCGTCGCGTTTTCACTCGAATCACTCGGCGCATCAGTCTCCGCCCACGCCGGCAACAACGCACTCATGATCCAAGCCGGCGGACTCACCAACGACGCAGCAGAAATCATCGACCTCTTCGCCGATGTGATGCTCAACCCCTCACTCAACGATGAGGCGATCGCTCCGGAAAAGGCCAGCCAACTCGCCGCTCTCGAAGAGGCACAACAAGACCCGCTGCATGTCGGATTCCGCGCCCTTCGCGCAGCGGCATTCAACGGCACCAGCTACGGCCTCGAACCGCTCGGCTCACACGACAGCCTCGCGGCATTGAGCCGCAACTCACTCGCCACGCACCACGCGCGCCACTTCAATGCCACCAACACGACCATCGCCATCACCGGCGATTTCGATTCGGCACAGATGCTCAGCCTGATCACCGAAAAATTCGCCGCCCTGCCCGCCGGCGAAATTTGGACCCCACCCGACACAATCGCCGCACAAGGTGCCGACCTGATCCATCACCTGCCGAAAAAACAAGCGGTCATCACCATCGGCTACCACGGCGCGTCTGCCATTTCGCCCGATCGACGCACGCTCGCCATGATCCACGAATACGCCTCCGACATGGCAGGCCCGCTCTTCACCCACATCCGCGAAAACCTCGGCCTCGCCTATCAGGTCGGTGCCAGCCAATTTCACGGCTACGACAGCGGCCTCTTCATGTTCTATGTCGCAACCTCGCCGGAACAGGCATCCCTCGCACGCGTCGAGCTGCTCAAAGAAATCGAAAAAATTGCACACAAAGGCATTCCCGATGCCGCTTTCGAACGAGTGCGAGCGACCCTCATCAGCAGCCTTGCGATCCAACAACAATCCCTCGCACGCACCTCGCAAAACGCCGCACTCAACCTGCTCTTCGGCCTGCCCATCGATGAAGACCAACGCACGATCGAAGCCTATAGCCACATGACCCCAAAAATGATCGCCAATACTGCGGAGCAAATTTTCTCCCAAGCAGCCACCATCGCCACCGTCATGCCGGCACATGCCGAAGCCTGAAACCATCACGCCCATTTTCATGAATCCCACTGAGACAAAACAAGCGACCGAGATCGAAGTCGAGGTGGTGAATGTTTCCGATTCCCCAATGCGTGGAGTCGATAACAACGAATCAGCCGCACCCAAACGCCCGTGGTCCAACCTCGGCCAAAAGTTCAACGCCCGCTCGCCCATCCAACGCGTCCTCATCGCGCTGGCACTCATACTTGGCATGGGATTCCTGCTCGCCGCCGCATTGATCTTTGCCGCCATCGCATT
>JBIKIK010000113.1:0-5466 GCA_044361655.1 Luteolibacter sp.
GTCGCCGTAGTGCAGGCGGAAACGCGAATTTTCGAGATGGGGATCTTCGTAAATGTGATCGATCCGTTGGGTGTTGAAGAGCGAGGCACGGCGTTTGATGCCGTGGACTTCATAGCCTTTTTCGAGCAGGAACTCGGCGAGGTAGGATCCGTCTTGTCCGGTGATGCCGGTGATCAGTGCTTTTTTCATAAGGGAAGTTTCAAGTTTCAAGTGGTCAGATTCAAGTGAAGAGGAGTTTACCGCGAAGGCGCAAAGGTCGCCAAGGGACGCGGAGGAAGAGTTAGGGGTTATTTGTTATGGGTTATTAGAGAAGAGAATGAAGAAGCGGCTTTTTCATCCACGATCAACGATCTACTATGAATCTCGTATCAGAGCCTTGCGTGGCCGGTGGTGAGGGTGGATTTGAAATCCTCGTAGGCGGCGGCGAGACCGGCTTCGAGGGTGATGATGGGTTGCCAGCCGGTGGATTTGATTTTTGTGATATCTAGTAGTTTGCGTGGTGTGCCGTCGGGCTTTGTGGGGTCGGTGAGGATTTTGCCGGTGAAGCCGGTGGTTTTGGCGACGAGTTGGGCGAGTTCGAGGATGGTGAGGTCGGTGCCGGTGCCGCAGTTCACCCAATCGGGCGGATTGTCTAGGCCGAGGAGGTGGAAGCAGGCCGAGGCGAGGTCATCGACATGGAGGAATTCGCGGCGCGGTGTGCCGGTGCCCCAGATCGTGACCGAGGCATCGCCGCGTTCCTTGGCTTCGTGGAAGCGGCGGATGAGGGCGGGGATGACATGCGAGTTTTCCGGGTGGTAGTTGTCGCCGGGTCCGTAGAGGTTGGTGGGCATCGCGCTGTGGTAGAGCAGGCCATGTTGCGCGCGGTAGTGCTGGCAGAGTTTGAGTCCGGCGATTTTGGCAATCGCATAGGCCTCATTGGTCGGTTCGAGGGCCGAGGTGAGCAGGCAGTCCTCGGTCATCGGCTGCGGTGCGAGTTTTGGATAGATGCAGGACGAGCCGAGGAAGAGGACGCGCGGTACGGCGGCGCGGCGGCTGCCTTCGACGAGGTTGGCGGCGATGGCGAGGTTTTCGTAAATGAAGTCGGCCGGGTAGGTTGAGTTGGCGTGGATGCCGCCGACCTTGGCAGCGGCGATGATGACCGTGTCGGGTTTTTCGCGGGCGAGGAATTCAAAGACCGCGGTTTGGTTGCAGAGGTCGAGTTCGCTGCGGGTGGCGGTGATGGTGTTGAATCCGCCGAGTTCTTTAACTTTGCGAACGAGGGCCGATCCGACCATGCCGCGGTGACCGGAGATGAAGATTTTGTTCATGCGATATAGGTTTGGTGGGGATGGTTTAGAGCTTGTTTTTGCGATGTTAAAGCCAAAAGGCTGATAGATTGGCACGCTACCGCCCATGGTCGATCCCTACGCGATTGCGTAGGAAAACCTTCGGTGGGTGTGTCGGGTAAGGGAGAATTTGCAGGCTATTCCCCAGATGTAGGGAGAGGCTTGCGTGGGAGGAGAATGGAGAACAGATCGACATCGACCGCCTGGGGTTGGCCGAGGAAATCGAGGAGGATTTTTACGCGTTCGGCGGCGGGTGCGACCGAGACGATGGTGCCGCGCATGCCTTGGAGGGGGCCGTGGGCGACTTCGACTTCTTCGCCGATTTGGAGGATCGGGCTGACAGAGAGCGTTTCTGGGTCGTTCTGCGAGCGTTTGCGAACATCCTGGCGGAGGGTTTCGACGAATGATTCGGGCACGCTGGGGATCTCGGTGCCGAAGCGGACGAGGCCGCGGACGCCTTGGCAGAAGGTCACCGCGCGTTCCATTTCCGCGAGGTTGAATTTTGCGAGCAGGTAGCCGGGGAAGAGCGGTTCGATCCACCAGACCTTGCCGCGGCGGGTGGCCTTGCGATAGCGGAGGCGGGGGCAGAACACCTCGATGCCTTCGAGTTCCTTGAGGTGTTCGGCGGCGATGTGTTCGCGCTTGGTTTGCGTGCGGACGCAGAACCAGCTGGGGATGTCTTGGGGGGAGGGGTTCATTGGCCGAGGATTCGTTGGATCAGGGGGAGTACTCTGCCGCCGTTGCGGATCCAGTGGTCGAGGCGGTCGGTGCGCTCGAGAAGGAACTTGCGGCGTTCGGGGTCGGATTCCGTGTTGGCGAGGTCGCCGAGGCGTTTGATTTTGTGGCGTCCGCTGTCGAGGTGGGGGCTAATTTGTTCGCGGATGAAGCCGCCGACGAGGCGTTTCAGCTCGACGGCGGGTTCGTAGTAGGTGCGTCTTTCGCCGTTGCCGTTGCCGTTGGTTTCGCGGACTGCGCCGAGGCTTTTGAGGGTGCGGAGGCCTTGGCTGGCGGAGCCTTTGCTGATTTTCAGGCGCTTTACCAAGTCGTCGAGCGAGAGCGGGCCTTGGGAAATGAAGAGGAGTCCGTAGATTTCACCGATCGAGGGGGGCAGGCCAAGGACGCGGACGCCATCGACGAAGACCGCGAGGACCTCGCGTTCGATCGAGTCGATTTCCTGCCGGGTGCCTTGGCTTAGCTCCTGCATGGGTGAATCCTAGTGCGGGTGGTGGTTAGTTCAATAAAATTTGAACAAATACGCACATTCAGTACTTGCCCGGTGGGGCGGGCTCTGATGGGTTCCCGGCATGCGAATCTTGATCACCGGAGGTGCGGGCTTTTTGGGATCCCATTTGTGTGAGCGTTTGCTCAACGAGGGCAACGAGGTCATTTGCATGGACAACTTTTTCACGGGTCGTAAGCGCAATGTGCTGCACCTAATGGACAACCCATACTTTGAGCTCGTGAGGCATGATGTCATCGAGCCCTTCAAGTTTGAGGTCGATCAAATTTACAACCTCGCCTGCCCGGCTTCGCCGCCGCACTACCAGCACAATCCGATCAAGACCACCAAGACTTCCGTGATGGGGGCGATCAACTGCCTTGGCTTGGCGAAACGGGTGGGTGCGCGAGTTTTCCAGGCCTCGACTTCCGAGGTCTACGGCGATCCCGAGGTTCATCCGCAGCCCGAGTCATATCGCGGCTGTGTGAATCCGATCGGCATTCGTGCTTGTTATGATGAGGGCAAGCGTTGTGCCGAGACTCTGTTTTTTGATTACCACCGGCAAAATCAGGTTGATATTCGAGTAGTGCGTATTTTCAACACCTATGGTCCGCGCATGTTGCCTGATGACGGCCGGGTTGTTTCCAATTTCATTGTGCAGGCCTTGCAGGGCAAGGATCTGACCATTTACGGCGACGGCACGCAGACCAGATCGTTTTGTTATGTGGATGATCTCATCGAGGGCTTTGTGCGTTTGATGAATCATCCTTCGCAGACCGGACCGGTAAACATTGGAAATCCCGGTGAATTCACCATGTTGGAGCTTGCCGAGATGGTGCTCAAGAAGGTCGGTGGTCCGTCGAAGGTGACGCATCTGCCCTTGCCGGGTGATGATCCGAAGCAGCGTCGCCCGGACATTTCGCTGGCTGAGGCCGATCTCGGTTGGAAGCCGAAGGTTGCGCTTGAGGATGGTCTGGATCCGACCATCGAGTATTTCCGCAAGTTGTTGGCAGCGGGTTGAGAAATCCGCTTGGAATCCGCTGCGGCATTGCTTAGGGATTTCCTCCCCATGGCGAAGCAGGCACTCGGAAAAGGACTTGGAGCATTGATCAAAAAAGGTGCGGCGAGCTCCGTGTTTGAGTCGGACGCATCCGGTCGTGACATCAAGCGCGTGCGTGATGTGTCGCATGACCAGGTGGTGCCAAGCCCGCTGCAACCGCGCACGCATTTCATCGAATCGCCGCTCGACGAGCTTGTCGAATCGATCCGTCAGCATGGGATCATCCAGCCGCTGATCGTGCGTCCGGTTGGTGGCAAGCTTGAGTTGATCGCCGGTGAGCGTCGCTGGCGTGCGGCGGGAAAATTGGGTTTGGCGACGGTGCCGGTGATCGAGCGTGAGGCATCGGATCGCGATGTGCTCGAGATGGCCTTGATTGAAAACCTCCAGCGTGAGGATCTCAATCCGATGGAAGAGGCCGCGGGTTATGTGCGCTTGGCTAAAGAATTTGCGATGAGGCAGGATGAAATCGCATCGCGCGTTGGCAAGTCGCGGGCGAGTGTGGCCAATGCCATGCGTTTGCTTGATCTGCATGCCGATGTGCAATTGCTCGTCGCGCAGGGCAGGCTGACGGTTGGTCATGCGAAGGCGGTACTGTCGATCAAGGATCATGCCGAACAGTTGCTGGTGTCGGATCAAATCATCCGCCGGCAGCTCACGGTGCGCGCGGCAGAGAAGCTTTCGCAATCGATCGCAAATGGCAGCAATGGCTCCGGTGCCGATGGCTCCAAGCCGGCAGTTTCTCGCGAGGTCGATGTGCATGTGCGGGCCATCGTCAATCGCCTGCGCGAGCATCTCGCGACGCATGTGTCGATTCAGCACTCGGCGAAGAAGGGCAAAATCGAGATCGAATATTACGGCAACGACGATCTCGCGAGGTTGCTTGAGCTGATGGGTTTGCGCTCGATCGATTGAGGGCGGGCGTGGTGAGGTGGGATCATTTTACGCTGCCGCGTGGCGGGTATCGCTTGCCGTGACGCGCGTTCGGCGTTAGCAGAGGGCATCAAACGACGATCTTTCAGTTTCCTGTTGGCCAAGCGGTATCTCAATCCGCGTCGCGCGATGTTGTCCTCGTTCACGCTGATCTCGCTGATTGGTGTGATGCTCGGGGTCTTGGTGCTGGTGGTTGTGATGGCGGTGTATGCCGGTCTTGAGCGTGATGTGAAGGGGCGCTTGTTGGGTTTCACGCCGCACATTTTGTTGCGGCAAAACATGGAGATCGGCGAAGGGCCGATGCAGGACTGGCAGGAAATGGCAGCGAAGGCCAAGGCCTTGCCGCGGGTGAAATCGGCCACCGCGTTTGTGTCGGACAATGTCATCATTGATTTCGAATCGTGGCAGCGTCCGGTGATGTTTCGCGGCATTGATACCTCGGATGCGGTGCAGGTCGAGGGCATCGCGCGGATGTTGGATCGCGAGGGTCATCCCGATTCCACGGCGGATCTTGGCATTGATGACCGGGTGGTGGTTTCCTCGGTGCTTGCCGATCAGCTTGGCCTGCGGGTGGGGGACTCGGTACGATTGTATTCGACGCGGAATTTCGAGGAGGTCATGCGCGTTTACCGTGCGACCGAGAAGCCGCCATTGCGCGAGGCGTACGCCGAGGCGTGGAAGCGTGCGTCGGATATTTTGGAAAAGGGATGGAGCGCAAAGCAGGGTGCGGCGAGCATTCCGATTGGTGAGCTCAGCGATGCGTATCAGTTGCTGAGCAAGCTCTCGGGCGAGGTCATCCGCGGGCCTGAGCGTGACTTGCTTGTGGGCTTGATGCTGGCGATGGAGGCGGCAGAAAAAGATGAGGCAGCGGGCGTGTATCGGGTCGATGCCGAGACGAGAAAATCTTTGGTCGATGGGGTCGACGCCTTGCG
>JBIKIK010000011.1:0-17912 GCA_044361655.1 Luteolibacter sp.
CGGCACGGACGATGGCGGCGTACATTGATCTCAATCCGGTTCGCGCCGGCATGGTATCCGACCCAGCCGAATATCGCTGGAGCAGCTATGGCGAAGCGGTGGGAGGCGGGCCAAAGGGCAATGGCAAGAAGGCGCGCGAGGGGTTGGTGCGAGCCTGCATGAGCCATCAGGGAGCGGGCTTCGAGGCGGATCGATGGAAAGAAATTTCGCGCATCTATCTGCGTGCGATGGGGCTTGCCTTGGGGCGCAAGAATGGAAAAGCCAATGTCGAAAAAGGTGTGATTCGGCCGCAGATGAACACCGCGGAAGCCCTCGAAGCGAAGGAAAACGGCACCGTGTTGCCCGACCTCGACATGGCAACAATGCTGCGCTGTCGCGTGCGATATTTCACCGATGGCGCGGTGATTGGCAGCAAGGCATTTGTCAACGAAGCTTTCGCCGGCGCGAGGGAGCGCTTCAGCCCAAGGCGAAAGAACGGTGCGCGGAAACTCCGAGGCAGCGCGCGTCCCGCGGCCGGCATGCTATGGAGCGCCCGTGATTTGCGATTGCGGGTTTGACCATTTGGATCACCAATGCGTCGCCTCGCGGAAAAGGTGCAGACGCTCGGCGAGGTCGGATGGCGAAAGGGATTCGAGGCGGCGCGTTGAGAAAGCCTCACAGGTGAATGACGCTAACATCGAGCCTTGCACGATTGCTTGGCGCAGCAATGGGGCGTCGTAGGAACGCTTGCCGCTGGTGCCGAGGAAGCCAGCCATCGCGCCTAGGAAGGTGTCGCCAGCACCAGTCGGATCGGCGACGGTTTCAAGCGGCCATGCGCTCGCGCGGAAAATTTCCGGGGCCTCGCCGCCGTTGGCAGAAAACAGCATCGCGCCAAACTCGCCGAGCTTCACCGCGACATGGCGCGGGCCTTTGTCGAGTAGCATGCGTCCGGCCTTGACGAGGTTGTGCGTGCCGGCGAGCTCGCGAGCCTCGCCCTCATTGAGCACGAAGAGATCAAGATGCGGCAAGACATCGTGCAGGCGCTCATTGGCGATGTTGATCCAGAGATCCATCGTGTCGGCGATGACGAAGGGTTTTTCCTCTGGCGACTTCCCCTTCTCCATCTGGCCAAGCATTTCCAACTGGTTGTCCGGCGACATGTTCGCGAGCACAACGATATTGGCGGCGCGGATTTCCTCGGGAATGCGGACCTGCCAATTTTCCAAAACATTGAGGCCGACGCGGTGAGTCGTGCGCTCGTTCATGTTGGTGTGATATTCGCCCGACCAGGTGAACGACTCGTGCGGTGACCTCTCAACCCCCTTGAGGCACACGCCGCGCCCTTCGAGCATATCGAGATGCTGTTGCGGGAAATCATGACCGATGATGCCGACCAGCGAAACTGGTTGCGTGAAAAATGATGCCGCCAGCGCCGCATAGGCCGCCGAGCCGCCGAGCAAATGGGTGGCCTCCGCATCGGGAGTTTTCACATGGTCGATGGCAATCGTGCCGCCGATGACGATCTTGGTGTTGGCGTTGGACATGGTGATGAAAGGTAAAAATGTATCAGCCCGTGCTGACGGGACGAGCATTCAAGATCCAGCCGCCAACTCCAACCACAAATCGAGCTATTTGCGGAAATCAGCCCCTCGCGATGATTTCGCGTGCCTCCTTGGTGGCGGACTCCACATCGTCGGCTGTCAGGACATCAGAAACGATCACCACGCGTCTCGCGCCTGCGGCGATGACCTCTGGCAAGTTGGCTCTTTTGATGCCACCGATGCAGAAGGCGGGAATCTTCGCGCCAACATCGCTTTGCATGACCGAAATATCGGCGAGGCCGATGCCGGGGCGGCCGAGTTTGGTGGGTGTGGAAAAGAGAGGTCCGAATCCAATGTAATCGAAGCCCTCGTCGAGGGCCGCACGGGCTTGGGCGAGCGAGTGGGTCGAGCGGCCGATGATTTTTCCCGAGCCGATTATTTCGCGCGCGGCAGCCAAAGGGCCATCGTCTTGGCCGATGTGCACGCCATCGGCATGGAGCTCGGCAGCAAGCTCCGGGTAATCGTTGATGATGAACGGCACGCCGGTAGCTCGACAAATTGGAAAAATTTCTTTCGCGATATCGCGAATCTCACCGATGTCGTGGCCCTTCGCGCGAAGCTGCAGAACATCGGCGCCACCGGCAATGAGTTTCAATGTAGTAGCCACCCGATCGGTCTCCGCGACATAGCCGAGATCAAGAATCGCGTAGAGCTTCCAATCGGCGGAGCGGTCACCGGTCATGAGTCAGCGGGCGAAAAACTTCGCGCTCAAGCTTTACGTTCCTCGAGATAGCGTCCGACCCATCCAATGTCGTAGTGACCCTTGATGAAGTCAGGGTGATTGATGATTTCCAGCTGGAAGGGAATCGTCGTCTTGATGCCGCGGATGGTGAACTCGCCGAGTGCACGCCTCATGCGTGCGATGGCGATTTCGCGGGTGGCGGCCGTGACGATGAGTTTGGCGATCATCGAGTCGTAGTGCGGTGGCACGGTGTAGCCCGAGTAAACATGAGTGTCGACGCGCACGCCTTTGCCGCCGGGCGCGTACCACAGCTCGATGGTGCCAGGGCTTGGCGCGAAATTGTTGTAGGGGTCCTCGGCATTGATGCGGCACTCGATCGAATGCCCGCGCGGAGTGGCTTCGAGCACATGGTGCGAGAGCGACTCGCCGGCTGCGACGCGGATCTGCTCCTTGATCAGCTCGCAGCCCATCACCTCTTCGGTGACCGGGTGCTCGACCTGGATCCGCGTGTTCATTTCCATGAAATAGAAATTCTCGCCCTTTTCATCGACGAGGTACTCGATCGTGCCGGCGTTTTGATATCCGATGTTGCGCACGAGGTTCACCGATGCCTCGCCCATGCGTTTGCGCAGCTCGGGCGTGAGCAGTGGCGACGGACATTCCTCGATGATCTTCTGGTTGCGACGCTGCATCGAGCAGTCGCGTTCGCCGAGGTGGATGAAATGACCGTGCGAATCGCAGATGATTTGGAACTCCACATGGTGCGGGTTGAGTACGAGTTTTTCAAGGTAGCAATCGCCATTGCCAAAGCAGGCCACCGCTTCGTTGGAGGCTTGTTGAAAAAGTCCGATGAAATCCGCTTCGTTGAAACAGGGGCGCATGCCGCGACCACCGCCGCCGGCCGTGGCTTTGATCATCACTGGGAAACCGATGCGCTTAGCTTCCGCCAATGCCGTCTCGGCATCCGACATGATGTCGGATCCGGGAGTGACCGGCACGCCATTAGCCACTGCCGTCGCACGCGCAGTCGCCTTGTCGCCCATCATCGAGATTACCTTGGCCGATGGCCCGATGAAAGTGATGCCGGACGATTCGCAAATTTCCGCGAAGCGGGCATTTTCGGAAAGAAACCCATAGCCCGGATGGATCGCCTCCGCGCCGGTGATTTCGGCAGCGGCGATGATGCGGTCCATTTTGAGGTAAGACTCCTTGCTCGAAGCGGGCCCGATGCAGACCGCTTGGTCGGCGAGCTGGACATGCATCGAGTCGACATCCGCCTCGGAGTAAACAGCGATCGATTCGATATCGAGTTCGCGGCAGGCGCGGATGATGCGAAGGGCGATTTCGCCACGGTTGGCTACCAGGACGCGTTTGAACATGATGGGAAAAATGGGAAATCAGTGGGCAGTGACTGGCGGCTGCCGGTCACTTGATGCGGAAGAGAACATCGCCAAACTGGACTGGTGTCTGGTCGTTGGCGACGATGGCGATGATAGTGCCCGAGACCTCGGCCTTGATTTCATTCATCACCTTCATTGCCTCGATGATGCAAAGCGTCTGGCCGACGGAGACCGTGCTGCCCACCTCGACGAAGCAAGCCGCATCGGGTGCGGGCCGCTGGTAGAAGGTGCCCACCATCGGCGAGCAGATTTCCTTGCCATCGGCCACGGCGGGAGCGGCGGCCGGCATGGCGGCGGCAGGAAGAGCGGCGGGCGCGGGTGCCGACAAGGCAGGTGCGGCGGCAGGAGCAGGCAGGCACGCAAGCAGTCCGCGCAACTCGTCGACATCGCTGCCTTTCTTGAGTTTGAGCTGAAAGTCCTTCTTGGTAAGGTCAAATTGGGTAAGACCATGCTCATTCATGAGCTCAACGATGCGGCGGATTTCCTGGAGGTCCACGGTAAGAAGGGGTAGGTGATAAGTGGGGTGGGAGCGGCCGGATGCCGCTTCCTTGCTGCCGCCAAACTACCGGGCTGGGCGAAATCGCGTCAAGCGGTAAGAGGAAGATCGCTTCCGAACGATTTTGAAGGAGAAGTTGAATGCCGGATTTCCGGGTTGGCATGTCCGAGGGCGCGCCTTAGCTTCGCAGCCTACATGTCCGACAAATCCCGTTTTCACTTCACCGGCATCTGTGGCACCGCCATGGGCTCGGTTGCCGCCGCCATGAAACAGCGCGGCTTCACCGTCACCGGATCTGACGCAAATGTCTACCCGCCGATGTCGGATTTCCTGCGCGACCAGGGCATTCCGATCGCCGAAGGCTATGAAGAAAAGAACATCCCGGCCGACGCCGATGTGGTGATCATCGGCAATGCCATTTCGCGCGGAAACCCCGAAGCCGAGGCAGCCCTCGACCGGAAATTGCTCTACCATTCCCTGCCCGAGGTGATGAAGGAGTACTTTCTTCGCGGCAAAAGAAACTTCATCGTTTCCGGCACCCACGGCAAGACCACCACTTCGTCGATGCTTGCCTGGCTGCTTGAAAATGCCGGAAAAAATCCCGGATTCATGATCGGCGGCTTGCCGAAAAACCTCGGCCGCGGCGCGCGTTTCACCGAGTCGGAATTCACCGTGCTCGAAGGCGACGAATACGACACCGCCTTCTTCGACAAGCGCTCGAAATTCCTCCACTACCTGCCGGAATGCGTGGTGATCAACAACATCGAGTTCGATCATGCCGACATCTATTCGTCGCTTGATGAAATCAAGCTGACCTTCCGCCGCCTCCTCAACATCGTGCCGCGCACCGGCATGGCATTCATCAACGGCGACGATCCAAATTGCCTCGAAGTCGCATCAAAAGCCCCCTGCCCGGTCACTACCGTCGGTTTCTCCGCTGACTGCGCCCTTCGCATCGAGAACATTAACTACGATGAACATCGTAGTTCGTTCACACTTGGTGGCACCCCCTGCTCCGTGCGCATGACGGGCGAGTTCAATGTCCGCAATGCCGCGATGGCCGCTGCCGCGGCGACTTTCGCCGGCCTCCCGCCAGATGAAATTCTTGCCGGCTTGGAGTCCTTCGAGGGCGTAGCCCGCCGCCAAGAGCTGCGCGGCGAAGTGAATGGCATCAAGGTCATCGATGATTTCGCACACCACCCGACAGCGATCCGCCTCGCCGTGCAAAGCCTGCGCCAACGCCACCCCGGCTCCAAGCTCTGGATTCTTTTCGAGCCGCGCTCCAACACCACACGCCGCGCGGTTTTCCAAAACGAGCTCGCCGAGGCGCTTGCCCTCGCGGATGTCTCGCTAGTCGCGCCGATCCCCGACCTTCACAAGATCCCCGAAAACGACCGGCTCGATCCCGACAAGCTCGGCGCCGACATCAACCTTCACGGTGGAAGCGGCCGATGCATGCCCGACCTGGAATCGATCGTCGCCACGGTCAAAGAGCAAGCCCGCCCCGGCGATGTCGTCGCCGTGCTGTCCAATGGCGGCTTTGGTGGAATCCACAGCAAGCTGCTGGCCGCCTTGGCCTAGAAATTTTTCAATATCCAGCGTAACTGAAACCAAAAACACCCTCGGAAGGTCGTTGACGAAGCCCGAATTCACACCCAGTCTAGCGACATCCACATCACAGGAACCCATCCACCCCACAAAGCAATGACCAAGATCAGCCGTTTCTTCAGCGCCGCTCTCGCGGCCGCACTTGTCTCGTTTGGCAGCGCATCTGCGGCCGACAAGATCAACATCGCCACCGTCGACATGCAGGAACTGTTCAAGCAGTACTACCGCACCAACGAGGCACAAAAACAAATCAATGTCGAACGTGCCCGCATTCAGAAGGACAACAACGAGCGCCTCTCACGCATCCGCGAACTCGAAGAAAGCCTCGGCACCCTTCGCAAGCAACTAGAAGATCCCGCGATCAACGACTCCAAAAAGCAGACCCTTTACAAGGACTTCCAAGCCAAGCAGCAAGAAGGCGTCGCGCTTGACCGCGAGCGTCGCGAGTTCCTCCAGCGTCGCAATCAGGCCCTCAATGAAAAGATGGTACAGCGCATGAAGGGCATCCTTGAGGAAATCCGCAAACTCGTCGAAGAGCAGGCCAAAAAAGACGACTACGATTATGTCTTCGACAAGTCCGGCCTCAGCACCTCGCAAGTCCCGTTTCTCCTCTACACCAAGGACGCCACCGACATCACCAGCGTTCTCCTCAAGGATCTGAACAAGGACGCTCCGCCGGAGTCGCTCAAGAAAGAAGAAGAGCCCAAGGCAGATGCACCCAAGCCTAAAGGCAAGTAACAACAACGCCTGAAACTTGGCCAATCATCTCACGCTTTCCGAGCTCGCCCGTTGGGTCGATGGTGACATCGTCCGGGGCGAGCTCGATTCGTTTTACACCGGAATGGCATCCCTCGATGCTGCCGGTCCGAGCGATGTGAGTTTTCTCGGAAACGAGAAATACCACGCGCAGTTTCTCGCCTCCAAGGCCGGCGCGATCATCGTTCAGCGCGGCGAAACCGGCGGAAATCCGGACAGCGCGCTCATCGCCGTCGAGAACCCAACGCTGGCATTCTCGGTCGTCGTCCGCCACTTTGCGGCCGCTTCGCGAAAATTTTCACCCGGCATCCACCCGAGCGCCAGCGTCGCGGAAGATGCGAAGTTTGATCCGGAAAAAGTCCGCATCCACGCCGGTGCCGTCATCATGGCAGGTGCCCGCATCGGCGACGGATCCGAAATCGGACCCAACAGCGTCATCGGCGAAGATGTCACGATTGGCAAGGAATGCCATGTCATGGCCAATGTTTCGGTGCGCGAGTGCTGCGTGCTCGGCGACCGTGTCCAGCTCCAGCCCGGAGTGATCATCGGCTCGGACGGATTCGGCTACGAATTTTCGCAAGGCCGCCATGTGAAGGTCGACCAGGTCGGCATCGTGGAAATTGGCGATGATGTCGAAATCGGAGCCAACACCACGATCGACCGTGCGCGCTTCGGTAAAACCATCATCGGCGAAGGCACCAAAATCGACAACCTCGTGCAGATCGGCCACAATGTTGTGATCGGCAAGCATTGCCTCATCGTCGCGCTCACCGGCATTTCCGGCAGCACGCGCATCGGCGACCATGTCACCATCGCGGGACAAGTCGGCATGGCCGGTCACATCACCGTTGGCGACAAGGCCACCATCACCGCACGCGCGGGAGTCACCAGCAACCTGCCAGGCGGCGCAATTTATGGCGGCCGTCCCGCCAAGCCCTTCAACGAGGAAATGAAGCTCCGCGCCAGCGTGCGACGGCTCCCAAAACTCATCGAGCGGATCAAAAAACTCGAGCAGCAGCTGTCGCAAGAGCCCAGCGACAAAGCCTGATGCTTGCCCTGCGACCCGTCGCGCGCTAACAACGAAGCGTGCCCACCAAAGCAAAAGCCCCTGCCGCAAAATCCACCAGCCTCTTTGCGGTCATCGGCAGCGACGAGGGCATGGTGCGCGAGGAAGCACTCAAGCTTTACAACCAGCTCACCGGCGGATCCGACGATGGCTTCACGCACGAAGTCATCGATGGCATCGCCGATAATTCCGACTCGGCATTCGACATCTGCTCCTCCGTCATCCAGGCCCTGCAAACCATTCCGATGTTTGGTGGCGACAAAGTCGTGTGGCTTCGCAACGCGAATTTTTTCAGCGACTCGGTCACCGGTCGCTCGCAGCGCACCGAAGCGGGAGTTCAGAACCTGCAAGCCGCACTCGAATCAGGCATCCCCGATGGCGTGAAATTTCTTCTCACCGCGCAAGGCATCGACAAGCGTCGAGCGTTTTGGAAGTTCATCGAAAAATCCGCCGAGGTCAGCATCCATGACCGCATCGATACCAACCGCGACGATTGGCAGGATCAGGTCGCATCGCTCGTCTCCGGCATGGCGCGGCAACTTGGGCTGCAATTCGACGACGAGGCCCTCGAATTGTTCGTCATGCTCGCCGGTGAACAATCGCAACAAATCCGCAGCGAGCTGGAAAAGCTCGATCTGTTTCTCGGCTCGCAACGCCGCACGGTCACCACGGCCGATGTTCACCAGCTCGTACCGCTCAGCCGCGAAGCCGCTGTTTTCGAAACCGGCCGCGCGATCCAGCGGGGTGATGCCGCGCATGCCATTCAACTCGTCGACCACCTGCTCGAAGCCGACGAATCCGCCATCGGCATCATGCGCGCATCGATCATCAACACCGTGCGCAACCTGTTTCTTGCGCGTCTGATCATGGATGAATTCAAGGCGCCCGCCACCAGCTACAATGCCTTCACCGGCGCGCTGAACCGCCTTCCGGAAATGGATCGCGCGTGGTTGCCGCGCAAAAAAGATGGCTCGGGCGTGAATGTTTATCCAATCTTTCTCGCTGCCGAACACGCAAAGCATTTCGATCTCGATAGCCTTCGTCATATCATGGAGGCCACCCTCAAGGCCGATCAATCACTGGTCACCACCGGCCTCGATCACCGCCTCATTCTTCATCGGCTCATCGTCGAAATCAGCGCCGCAAGAAAAGGCGCGCACAAATCCCGCTGAACAACCGCCATCGTGAAGCTCACCCTGCTGACCATTCTCATCGGCCTCGCTGCCGGCTTGCTTGGCGCCCTCTGCGGCGTTGGCGGCGGCATCCTGATGGTGCCCGCATTTGTCGGCCTGCTCGGCCACCATCACAAGCAAGCCGTGGCAACATCGCTTGCGGTTATCATCATCACCGCGATCGCCGCCACCGCCAACAACGCCCGCACACCCGGCATGATCGATTGGAAAACAGCGATCATAGCCGCCATCGCCTCGGCCGTGGCCGCGTGGTTTGGCAGTGACCTGATGCGCTCGCTTTCCAATCCGGTGCTCACCCGCATCTTCGGTTGCCTGTTGCTGGCATTCGGCGCACGCATGCTTTGGAAGGGCTGAAAATTTTTGCGTATATCGCAAAAATTTTTGAACGCCCGCCATAGGTGGTTTCACTGATGCGCGTACAGCAAATCGCGCTGAGCTTTTCCCATGCGCAAAACCATGGTCTGAACGAGACTGGAAGACGGCACCCGGTACGGGCGTCGCATCACTTCCAATTTCATGAAGAAGCTCATCATTGCCGCCAACCTTGGCCGGATCCGCGTGCTGAAATATCGCGAGGCCGGGCTCGACCCCATCGATCAGGAACACCTGCTGGAGGAACCCACCGAATCGGGAAAAGAGCATGTGCTGTCGGTGCAGGAATGGGTCACCGACAAAGCGGGGCGCTTCAGTCAGGGCAATGCCGTCGGCGTCGAAGGCGGCATGTCGTACGGTGAGGAACACGAACTCAAGGACGAAATCGAACGCAATGCCATGCGGCGCGTCGCCACGCGCATCGGCGAAATTGTGCGCGAGGAGGATCATCCGATCTGGGTGCTCGCCGCGCCGCGCTCGATCCTGCCGCGCTTGGAAAGCATGCTGCCTGTCGATGCCCGCCAGTCGCTCGAATACACGGTGAGCTCCGATCTCACCCGCTGCCCGCTGCCGGAGATGGAGGAGCGTTTCCTGTGATTTTCGCAGCACTGCGAAATGATGGCCGATCGCACGCATAACTCGCGTGGAGACACCGTCATTTCGAAAAATCCATTCACACGACCAGCGACTGACAAGCATGCCCGACGAAGAAAAACTCCACGACCCATGGCTCGTTGCCGCATGGCCAGGTATGAGCGGCGTGGCGATCAGCGCCGGCTACTACCTGATGGCAAAACTCGGCATGCATCTGCTCATCGAATTTCCCGCTGCGGAATTTTTTGATCTGGAGCACATCGAAGTAAAGGACGGCCTCATCGTCAGCCGCAGGCTTCCGCGCAGCCGTCTGTTTCTTTGGAACGATCCCAATAAGAACCATGATCTGATCGTCTTCATCGGCGAAGCGCAGCCCCCGGTCAAAGGTGCCGCGTTTTGTCGGAGGCTCATTGAAGAGGCAAAATTGCTCGGCGTCACACGCGTCTTCACATTTGCCGCGATGGCCACCCAAATGCGCCCAAAAAACCCCTCGCGCGTCTTTGGTGCCGCAATCGAACGCGACACGCTCGCGCAATTCAAACAACTCGACCTCAACCTGCTCGAAAGCGGAACTATCAGCGGGCTCAACGGCGTGCTGCTCGGCATGGCAGCGGGCAGCGGACTCTCAGGCGGCTGCCTGCTTGGCGAAATCCCGCATGTGTTTTCGCAGATCCCCTTCCCCAAAGCATCCCTTGCTGTGCTCGAATTTTTTTCCGTGATGGCAGGCATCGAGCTCGATCTGGATGAACTGCAAACCCACGCAAAAAATGTCGAAAAAACCCTTGAGGATTTTCTCATCCGGATGGAGCACACTGTCGAAAATATCGAGCCTGAACAGCGACATGCCTTGCAATCGACGCCTGAAAGCAACCCTGTACGACTCGGACAAAAAGAACGCCAAAACATCGATCAATTGTTTCAGTTCGCGCGTGAAGACAAGTCCCGCGCATACGAATTGAAGCAAGAGCTCGATCGCCTCGGGGTGTTCGGTGAATTCGAGGACCGCTTTCTCGACCTCTTCAGATAACATCTAACACTAATGCCACACAATTTTTCTTGTATTCGAGACCACGACACACAGAGTAGCAAAGCATATACCATGAACCGAATACTTCTTGTCGACGATCATCCCCTGCTGCGTGAGGGGTTGACCCGACTAATCTCCAGCGAATCAGGCATGACGGTATGCGGCACCGCAAGTTCCGTGCAGGAAGCGTTGGCGATGGTCGAAGCTGAAAAGCCAAACCTTGTCATAACCGACCTCACGCTTCCGGGGCGAAACGGGCTCGAGCTCATTAAGGATCTCGGTGCCACCTACCCGGAAATTCCGACCATTGTGCTCTCGATGCACGATGAGTTGTTTTACGCCGAGCGCGTGCTGCGTGCAGGCGGCCGTGGCTATGTGATGAAGGATGCGCCACCAGATCATCTGCTCAAAGCCATCCGCACCGTGCTCGACGGCGGCGTCTTTGCGAGCCCCGCGGTCACCACCCATTTCCTCCAAACACTCTCACCAGGCAGGCCGCAGGCCAAACCCAGCTTCCCGCTCGAGCGCCTCACCGATCGCGAAATGGAAGTCTTCGAACTGATCGGCAACGCCAAGAGCAATCACGACATCGCATGCCGCCTCGGCATCAGCCCGCGCACGCTCGATGCGCATCGCGCACACATCCGCGAAAAACTCGGCCTCGGCGATGGCAATGAGCTGACCCGCTACGCGATCCGCTGGGTGGAAATCGGCATGATTGAAAGATGAGCCACTGCGCATGCGTGATTCGCGCAGCCACATCGTAGGAGTCGCGCAATTTGAATCATCACCGGCACGCATTTCGGATTATGATTTCGTGGCTTATACTCTTCGTACCATGAGCCCGGTGAAAAGCCCGCAAATTGCCGCACTGCTTGCCATCATCGCGATCGGCTCATCATGCAAGGACCGCCCAGCGCGCATGGCGAAAGGTTTCAGGCTTCCCGAAGGCAGCGAAGAAAACGGACGCCAGGCTTTCCAACAACTGAAATGCAACCATTGCCACACCGTCGCAGGAGTCGAACTCCCCAAACCTACAGCCGCGCTTGAAGCGCAATTCGAACTCGGAGGCGAAGTTCGTCGCGTGAAATCCTACGGCGAACTCATTACCGCGATCATCCAACCGCAACACGGCATCGCTCCCGCCTACATTGGACGCGCAAGGCCGGACTCAGGCCAAAGCCCGTCACCAATGCCATCTTTCAATGACGCCATGAGCGTCACCCAGCTGACCGACATTGTAACATTTCTCCACTCAAACTACCGCAAGGCCGCGCCCCCAGGTTTCGTCTATCCCTATTACATGCCGTGAAAATTCCGTTCTTCGACCTCACATTTCTCGACCATCACCGCCGATCCAATGGTTCAGTCCTTTCAAGCCGCGCGAATGGCTTAGGTAATTTCCCTACGCGGTCATCGCAATCCCACCTAGGCTCGATGCGAAACGCCGCCAATGGCCAAAAGCCGGCCTCCGGCTATGATGGGCGTGCTGTCGACGAGGTCAGAGATACGCGTTCCATGACCCCATCGGCGCAAACATAAAAAACCTTCTCCCCCCGAATCGACCGGGAATCAAAAAACCTACCGGTCAAGACCAGCGGCTGTGGCGGACTCCCGTCACAGCCGTTCGTTTTTCGGGCCACATGCCATGCGCCTCACAAGGTCGGCGCGATGCTCTCGACCGCATCAGTGAAACACGCGAATTCCGGCCGCCATCTGCTGGCCAGCAACTTCGCATTCGACACGCGCTTGTGCGTCCAACCACGCTTGCGATCAAGATCGCGCGGACCGCTTGGCGGAAGCGGGAGATTGAAAATTTCACTGAGATTTTGATAGCACTCCAACTGCGTGAGTGGTCTTGAATCGCAAACATTGAAAACTCCTCTCCGCACGCCATTCGTCGCCAAATGCAAGATCGCCCGCGCCGCGTCATCGCGATGGATCTGATTCAAATATCTCCGACCATCCTCTTCGATCACTGCTTCGCCCGATAAAAATTTCCGCAAAATCACACTGCGGCCCGGTCCATAAATTCCCGCCAGGCGCGCTACAATGCCACCGGCATCGAGCGTGATGCGCTCGGCTTCCAACAGCAAACGACCGGTCTCGCGATCAGGCTCGGTCGGGCTTTCCTCGGTCACCACCGAACCATCCGTCTGCGAATAAACCGATGTGCTCGAGGTGAACAAAATCGGAGCACCGAGAAATTTTTTCGTTAGGTTTCGACAACCATCGATATACACCCGCTGGTAGGCCTCGGCACCGCCGCGACCGGATGCCGCGCAATGAATGATGAAATCCGCATCCGGCAAATGATCCACCGCCGCGCGGTCGGCCACATCACAGGCCAGCGATCCATCGCCGCCAGAAAGCGAAAATGGCATTACATCCCACCCCGCCTCGCCAAACACACGCGCCACCACCGCACCCAGATACCCGTGACCGATCAGCAGCAACCGCATGCCCTTGAAATGGAACCTTTCATGCGGCGACACAAGCCGACACTGAGAAAAATCATGATGGGTTGAATTCACGGCCTTGCACGCTTAGGCTACCTTGCTTCCCCCATGAGCATCGACCCCTACAACCTCCTTGCCGGGCTAATTTTTGGCACGATTGGCTTGGGGGCGTTTTCCTACGGCAGAAAGCTCGAATTGTGGCAACCGCGCGCGATCGGGGCCACCCTGATGGCCTATCCTTACTTCGTTTCGAACAGCTGGATTTTGTGGGGCATCGGCACCGGCCTGCTCGTTTTGTTGTGGTTTTATCACCACGAGTGAGCGGCGGATTTTACCTTGGCACAAAGGGGGTTTTCCACCCTATTGTGGGGCCGCCCATGCCAACTGAAGCGATCCTCTCCACCGCCCGACAATTCCTCGGCGTGGACCCAACGGTACCCATCACGCTCTTACCTATCAAACGCGGCGCGTCGGGCCGCACGATCGTGCGCGTCAAGGCACCGAACCACGAAACCTTCATCGGCATCCATTGGACCGAAGAACGCGAAGACAACTCGCAGTTCATCCCCGTCGCCCAATTTCTCAAGCAGGCAAAACTCCGCGTACCTGCCATCATTCATGATCGCTCGCGCCATCGCGTTGCCCTCGTCGAGGACCTCGGCGATACCGACCTGCTCTCACTGAAAGACCAACCTTTTTCCTCGCGCCTCCCGCTCTACCGCTCGGCCTTCGAGCAAGTCGACCGGCTCTTCTACGCAAAGGCCCCCAAGGATTTTCATCTCATGCCGACCTTCGATGCGCGGCTCTACCGCTGGGAGCAGGAGTATTTCTTCGAACACCTCGTCGAGGACTACCTCGGCATGGATGCCGAACCGCTGCGCAAAAATCCCGTTTTCAGTTCGCTGGCAGAAAGCCTCGGAACCACCTCACGCCACCTCGTGCATCGCGATTTCCAATCGCAAAACCTGTTGGTGAAAGATGATAAAATTTGGATGATCGATTTCCAAGGCCTGCGGCGCGGCAGGCAAGAGTACGATCTCGCATCGTTGATTTTCGATCCCTATCTCGATCACAGCGCCGACGAACGCGAAGCCTTGCTCGAACTTTGGGAAGACATCGCCGACGAACGCCCGGAAGCCTCGCTGTTCCATCAGTGTGCCGCCCAACGTCTCATGCAGGCACTCGGTGCCTATGCCAACATCCTGCGCAATCGCAGCGACGAATGGTACCGCCCGCACATTGCCACCGCAGCACGCCTGCTTGGCGAGGCCACTGCCAAGACACCTCTCGAGGCCCCGCTCGCACCAGTGCTCGCCGCGATCCCCCAACCGTGAAAATTTCGATCCATCGTCCGCTCTGGGTGTTGATTGCCGCACTCGCCGGCTCGCTCGCGTGCTGGAAACAAGTGCCCGGCACCAAGGCCGATCGCAGCGCCTTCGAATTCATTGCCGCCAGCGTCATCAACCCGCCATGGCTGGTGTCCGGCACCGGTAGCCACCAAAAACCATGGAGCCTGCAATCATCGGCCGCGAAATCCTCCAAAAAACAAATCGTTTCACCCGCGATCATCGCCATCGACGATGACCCTGATGGCGTCTTTCAAAATTTCCCGCCATCGCCAATCGATGTCGCAGTGCTCCTCAACAACCTCCACCGCCTCGGCGAAAAAAATGCCGCCATCGCCGCAGTCTTCGCTTGGGACGAACCCGACACCATCGGCCTCACCGCACTTGCAAAAACCATCGGTCGCTTCGAATCCGTCACCATGGCCGCACCACTCACCCGCGGCACCACCAGCGAACCGATGCCTTCGGCATTCCTTAGCGCATCGATACCGATGACCGAAGTGATCGGCGACAGCTCGCTGCTTCCCATCGTAAACCGCATCTCCGTGCGCGGCACCATCCTCGGCCGCGAGAACACAATGGCCGGATTCCAAAGCCTCGACTCGCAGTCGGAAGACGAAATCGCACCGCTGATTGCGCGTTGGGATGACCGCCTGATCTTCGCCTTTCCGCTCGTGGTTGCCGCACAACAACTCGGACTGCCCGTCAACGGCATCAAGGTTCACTGCGGCAGCTCGATCACGCTCAGCCCGCAAGGTCCGATTCTCGCCATCGATGCCTTCGGTCGCCTGATCTCCGATGCCTCAAAGGCAGCAACGCCCGCACACATCCCCGCCGCCAAACTGATCGATGCCGATACCGATCTCCTGCAGCGCAACCCACGCGCACCGCTCATCGTGCTCGATGCGCGCAGCACCGCCGATCCCGCCACACTCCGCTTTTCCGAACAGGTGCCAATGGTGGTCTCATCGATCGTTTCCGATGCCGGCACGCGTCAGGCATTCACCTGCAAACGATTCGACACTCCGCGCGAAATAGCCTTTCTCATCGCCCTCGCGCTCATTCTTTCGGCCACATCCACTCTCGCCATTTTTCCGAGAAATGTCATGCTGCTGACGATTGCCTGCACGCTCATTGCCGCGCAATTCATCGCCGCATCGCTCACCACCACCTGGCTACCAGGCCTGGCCAGCCTTGCTTCCGTGGCCGCGGCATTCATCATCTCCTCACTGATCCCCGACCCCAAAAAGTCATGAACCCGATCGACAAAGCCCACGCACTGATCGAAGCACTGCCCTACCTCCAGGCATTTCGCGGCAAAACTTTTCTCATCAAAATGGGTGGATCCGCGATGGAAGACCCAGAGCTCGTCGCCAAGGTCATGCGCGACATCGTCTTTCTCGAAGTCGCAGGCATCAACCCGATCGTCGTCCACGGCGGCGGAAAATCAATTTCCGCCGCGATGGAAAAGGCCGGACTCGAGGCAAAATTTGTCGGCGGCTTTCGCGTCACGACCGATGAGGCCATCGACATCGTCGCCCGCGTGCTCTCGGAAGAAATCAACCCGAACCTCGTGCGCATGATCCGTGAGTTCGGCGGCAAGGCTGTAGGCATCCCTGGCAACGATGTGTTTCTCGGAGAAAAAACCAAGGTCGCCGGACCTGATGGCAGCCTGGTCGATGTCGGCCGCGTCGGCGAAGTCGTCGGCTGCCAACTCGCCCACATGGATGCCGCCCACCAAGCCGGCATCGTGCCGGTCATCTCACCCCTCGCTGCGGAACTCGCCACCGGTCGGCCCCTCAACATCAACGCCGACCTCGCCGCGGCCGCCCTCGCCAAGGAACTTCGCGCCGCCAAACTCGTCTATCTCTCCGATGTCCCCGGCCTACTCTCCGACCCCAAAGACCCCTCGTCGCTCATTCATTCGGTCAACCGCAAGGACGCCGAAGCCATGATCGCCGACGGCACCATCTCCGGCGGCATGATTCCAAAAATCCGCAGCGCCATCGATGCCCTCAACGCTGGCGTGCGCAAGGTCCACTTCATCGACGGCCGCCAACCCCACGCCCTCCTGCTCGAAATCTTCACCGACGGCGGCATCGGCACCGAAGTCGTGCGCTGATCAAGAGGCCAGCTTACTGGCCCCAAGTTTTGACATCGTCGGCGGCTTTGCCGGTAGCTGAAACTCCATCGGCGCCATCGCTAAACACCGCAACGCGACGACCATTGAGAGTGACGGATGCAGTCTCTGCTTTGGTTTTTACACCTGCAAGCTTCTCGTCATAATCAAGGTCCAAAATTATATTAAAGGGCCCACCCCATGGGTCATACATGCCAGTGACATCAGTGCCAGCAGCATTATAAATCAAACCATTCTTGTTGGCTTTGCCCTCCTTCACCGAGAGAAACTTGATGCCACGAGGATTCAGTACCGTATCCATGCCGAGCAAAGTTTTAAGGAGATTGATGCCTGTCGTTGCATTGGTCTTGAGGGGATCGGCCGCCGTCGTATCCGCCGTGCCAGCACTCGGCATGCTTCCATACTCAGTGTAGAAATTGGCAACCGCGCTTTCGATCGATGTCGCCGCAGCAAGGCAGGTAGTCTTTTTCGCTTTTTGGATCGCCGAGCTGCCGGCCGAAAATCCAACACCCGCGAGCACGGCAATGATGGCAATGACCACAAGGAGTTCGATGAGAGTGAAGCCGCGATGGGCGCGTACGGAATGGGTTTTCATGATGGATTGGATTGGAAGTTCTTGCTGCGGGTCAATTGGGAACCCGACAGGTCGCTAGAAATCATCCTTGCGACACAAGAATTCTTAAACCCGATCCCCCTTCATCGCAACAGTTTCCTTGGCGCGCCGCTTTGCCGTTGCGGGAGGGCGCGGCTGCACACACAATCCGAGCATGACCCGCAAAACTTTGAGCGACGCGATCCTGACCCACATGCGGGCGCATCCGTCACAGCCGATGACAAAGTCGGATCTGGCCCGCCAGCTCAAGGTGCCCAGCGATCAACGCGCGGAGCTACGCATGGCGATCGAAGGTCTCGTCCGCGCTGGCGACATTCACGAAGGCAAAAAATCCTGCTACCTGCTGCGCGCTCAAGGCGGCAACTCGCTCGTCGGCACGCTGAAGTTTCACCCAAAAGGCCATGCGTTCTTTTTCCCCGATGCCACCGACGAATCGAACCTCGCCACCGGCATCGACCTCGTCGCTAACTCACGCATCCATGTCCCTCGCCGCGATTGCGGCACCGCTCTCGATGGCGACCGCGTGATGGTTTCCATCGCCAAACCCAGCCCCAAACGCCTGCCGCGCACTCGTGGCGAG
>JBIKIK010000114.1:0-5381 GCA_044361655.1 Luteolibacter sp.
CGGTGACGTGGTGACGATCGGGTTTGGAGTGCTGCCACCGCCGCCGCCTGCGCCCGAGAAATTTTCCACATAAACATGTTGGATGTCCGACTTGTGTACATTGCCTTTTGCGTCCGTGGCTTCGACGTAATAATCAAGCAGCTTGTCGCGGAAGTCGGGCAGGTTGATGTCGGTGATTTTTGCAAAGTAGTAATCGGCCACCTCGTTGGTGGGTAGGAAATAATCGATCTGGTTGTTGGCTGCGGCGGCGTTGAGCGCTGCGCGGGTTTTGGGCAACTCGCGTTTGTTCATCGTGATCGTGACCCACGATCCCACTTCGTTGCCGCCCGCGTAGGTTTCGTTTTGGTTGCTGGCGAGCGGGTTGGTGCCGTCGTTGTCGATGCGGATTTTTACCTTGAGGTTGCCATTGGGAATTCCGGAGATGTCATAGGCATGCGTCCAAATGTAAAACTCGGAATTCATCCGCTTGAGGAAGCGGGTGTCGATGCCGGGCACATTGTTGAACCAGCCGAAGGTGTAGCCGCCGGGGTTGTAGGGAAAGCGTTGGGGCTTGAGGACGGTCGGCGCGGTGCGGTCCTGTGAGCGGCGGTTGTTGGCATCGATCCAAGGTGTGAGTTTTTCCACCGCGCGGCGCGTCGCGAGGCCGGGTTTCATTTCATCGTCATTGCCGAGGCCGCCGTAGTAGTTGAAGCCCGAGTCGAGGCCTGTGAGGTAGATGTGCCATGCGAGTTCGACATCATTCGGGTTGGTCCATGTGCCATCCCAATCGTAGGGCGCTTGAATTTTCCATGCCTGCACGCTGCCACCTTCGTCGCGCAGGATTTGCTCGGCGGTCTCGCACCAGTTCGCGCCCGCCATGAGGGGTGCGTAGCTGTAAAATTTCAGCGCGAAGCCCGGGGTCTCCATATCGATCTGCGTGCCGGGCACGGTGGTGATGCCGCGGTTGGCGACGGTGGAGACGGGTGGCTCGATCCACTTGAGGAAATTCGGCGAGCCGTAGCACATGTCGGGGAAGATCCATGCGCCATCCTCGATGTGGGCGATGGGTGCTGCGGCGCTGTGGGCGTTGACAAAATCCTGCGGTGTTGAGGCACGGTATCCGGCCGAGACCGATTCGTTGAAAAACTGCGGCGTCGCTTCGAACCATGAGCTTGAGCCGCCGCCCCATGCGTTGTCGCCATCGGTGGATGGCATCACGATCACTGGACGCGTAGGGTCGGTGGCGAACGGTGAGATGAATTGCCCGATCTTGCCGATGCCTTCGTTGGCGTAACCGTAACGATAAGACAGCACATCATCCGATGGCACGGCGATCATGGTTTTTTCCGCGCCGGTTTCCGGATTCACATGCTTCACCTTGTGGAGTTGGTAAGCGTAGGGTGAGACATTCCATGCGGCTTTGCCGGGGTCTGGTTCGCCAAACCACCAACCATCGGTGGGTGAGGGGCCGAGTTGGTCGGCGCGGTTGGGCGGGCTGGAGTAAATGTTGTAGCTGCCGGTGGGATTCGCCTTGGTGTTGTAGGTCGGGCAGGTGCGGCTGATGTGATGGCTTGGCACGATGATCCATTGGTAGCCTTCATCGGCGAGCACATCGATGAGGTGGCGCGAGTAGCCCATTTCGGTGGGAAAGAATCCTTTCGAATGGTCGCTGAGGTTGGCGTTGCCGCCCCATGCCTTCCACCATGCCTGCTTGAAAATTTGCAGCTCCTTGCGGAAGACCGATTTCGGCAGCAGCGGTGCGAGCGAGTGATGGTAGGTGAAACCAACGAGGTCCATGCGCGTCGAGCCGGCGGGAGTAAGCCATCCACGGGCTTCGCGGTATCCATTGTTCCATCCCGAGCCGTAGCCAAGCTGACCGAGCGAGCCGAGTTGACGGACATTGTCGATCAGCGAGCCCGAGTAGCTGATGGCGAAACCGCCGGCGTTGTTGAAACTGCTGAGCGAGTTGCGCGGGCCGCTTTGGTAGGAATTACGGCGGTCATCGAGACCGAAGATGTCTGTGAGGTTGTTTTCCGGATGTTGGCCGGTGATGCCGCCGTAGGTTTGGGTCGGTTTCATCACGATCGAATCCCATGCGTATTGCACGCGGCTGGTTTGCGGACCGTTGCTGTTCCACTCCGGCCAATAGGTTGGCTGGTGGTTGTGCCAGAAGCGCGAGACATGGACCTTGTCGTTGGCGCTGACGAAAGTGGCGCAGGCCAATAGTAAAAATGCGACCTTCCTAGCTACGAAGGAATGACCTGCTTTTTGAGGCATGCAGATGGGTTTGGATGGGTTTGGGTTACGCCCAACATATGTGAGCGGTGGCATCTCGCGTTTAGAGCAATTTGCTTTTCGCCGTGGGTGTCGAGTCACCAACGCGGAATGCTGCTTGAAATCGGCTATCAGCGATGCGCTTGCTCGAATCAATGGAGCCGCTGGTCGGATTTGAACCGACGACCTGCTCATTACGAATGAGCTGCTCTACCCCTGAGCTACAGCGGCGCTGGGTGGAGACGGAGCAAATCAAAGTCGGCTGGCTCCCGCAAGTGGGAAATCCATGGGGCTTGGTGGCAGCTCAAAAAATGGTTTTTTGCTGGCGAGTAGCCCCGGATTTTTCATGGGTTCGGGCTGCCTTCACGGGCTTTCGGGGCGGCGGGGGCGGCCGGTTCCGGAGCGGGCGGCGGTGAGAACATCACGCTTTCCCAGTTTGGTTTCTTGAGCGGGCCGGATCCGCGGAATTGGAACATTCCGTAAAAGGGCTTGAGGGGCAGCGTGATGAGGCCGAGCAGGCCGCGGGCATTCATGCGCATGGTCATGTCGAAAGCCTGGGTGTCGAGGTTCACCGAGCCGTCGCCGGTGAAGGAGAGCGACTTGGTAGAGGTGTTGAAATCGCGCGTGCTGAGGATGCCGTTGCGGATGGTGAAATTGCAGAATGCGTTGGCCGCGTGTTCGAATCCGGCGTTGCGGTTGTTGAGCACGGTGCTGACGAGTGGGCTCAATGGGCCAAACATCGGCACGGAAAACAGCTCGGTGTTTTCCATCGCGAGAATGCCTTCGCCGTTCATGGTGCTGACTTCCCTGTTGGCCATCGTGAAACCGATGCGTCCGGTGACTTCACCGCCGCCTTTCATGTTGAAGCCGTAGGTGTTGGAAAGTTCAGGGATCGAGAGTGAGGTCCAGCTCATTTCGCCGACAAGTTTTCCGTCGCCGAGGAAATCGTATCGCGACTTGATCTCGCCGTTGAATGAGCGCGCGTTGAGATTGTCGATGAGAACCCGGCGGTTGCGGATGCCGATCGTGGCGGATGGCTTGTTGAGGGTGATGTCTTTGCCGAGGAAGATGTAGTTGGCGGCTGAGTCCGAATCGAAGGCGATGTCGAGTGTGGTGCGCCCGGCGGGTGTGACATCAACCTTGCCGGAGCCGCGGATGTTCGGTGGCTGGTGAAAGCGGTAGTCTTCGAGATTGTCGGCGACCTTCGGTGCGAAGAGTCGGACGAGTGGAGCTGCCCAGAAGGGACCGCGGACATTGACGACCTCGACGATTTTTTCGGCGCCATCGTAGCGGATCCGTTCGATTTCCGCTGTGCCGGTGTTCTTGCCATTGAAGGCATCGCGCAAGGGGTAGTCGTTGTAATTGAAAACAACAGTGCCGTTGCTGAAGTCGAGTTCGTGATGGTTTAGCTTGAGATCGCACGCGGCGCTTTCGAGCGGCACTCCGCGGAAGTTCATGTTTTCGACCGAGGCTTTTCCCTCGTAGTGCCATGCGTGCCGGTCTTCCGCGCTGCTGGTGCCTTCTAGGATCACATGGCACTTGGCGGCCTTGCGTTCGGAAAAGTCTTCGATGACCTTGGCAAGCGGCTGACCGATGAAAAACGGATGAAACACTTTGGCGGGAAAGGTGGATTCGATCGCGACGCGGCGGAGTGGTCCCTCGATGAGAAGTTTTCCGGTCGCTTTGCCATCGGTGCGGGTGATCAGAATGTCCTTGAGGAAAAACTTGTGGTCTTGCATGGCGAAGGCGGCGCTGAAGCTGTCGAAGCGGGTTTCGCGAAAAACAAGTGATCGCAGGCTGGCGCGGCCGATGGCTTCGATCAGCGGCGGGCCATCAGGCTGGAGTTGGAATTCGCCATTCGCTTCGAGTTGCTGCGGGCCTTCGACGCTGAGGCCGTTTGGCTGCTTGATGTTGAGCCATGCCGACAAAAGGGATGGGATCTCGACGGATGAGATGAGGTCGAAGCGGCCCTGGCGTTTTCCGATGTCGTAATCGGCGCGCGCGTCGAGTTCGCCGGCTTTGTCGGTGGCTTTGAGCGATGTGATCGTGAGAAGGTTGTCTGCGAGTTCGGCTTCGGCGTTGAGCGTGCTGAGTGCGTGTTGGTTTTTTTCAATGCCCTCAGCATCCAGGGTCAATTTCGCGCGAAACGATTCGTGCCGGTTGGCATCACCTTCGAGGTAGATGCCGAGCCGCGGTGGTGAGGCTGGATCAAAATGCCAAGTGTTGAGTTGTTTGATGATTTTGGCGATGAGCTCACGGCGTTGGCTGAGTTGTTCTTGATCTTGCGGTTTTGACGCGTCCTGCAGGTAGCCGACGATGCGGGCGTTGAGGCTGACCTCGATGCCGCTGATCGTGCCCTTGGTGTCGCGGATTTCGAGGCGGCGGTCGCCGGGCATGAGGAGGGTGCCGCTGGCGTTGCGGATCTCGAGAAGCTCCGAGTTTGGATCTTCCGGTTTCACCGAGAGTGTGAGTCCGGCGTCCTTGAGTTCGATTTTCGCAAGCACGACCGCGCCGCGGGCGAGTTTGGTTTTGTCGAGGTCGATGATGATGCGCTCGAGTTTAGCGATTTCCTTTTTGCGTGATGCGTCCTCGAAGACTTTTACCTTGATGGCGCTGATGCCGCGGAAGGGGTTGTAGGAAAGTGCGCCGATGGAAATGTGGGCCCCTTGTTTGGCGATTTCACCTTCGATCGCAGCGCGCCATGAATCCGGCAGGCCGCTGCGATTGAGCCACCACAGACCGACCGGCGCGGCGATCGCGGCGGTGAGGATGAGAAAGAACGCGACGGTGCGCAGGTTCCTGGTGAGGTGGAGGCGATGCATGCGGGGCGCTGGCGAGACTAGGATCCCGGGACATGGAATGCAACTCAGCGGATCAAGCCTGCCTCGCGAAACGAGTAGTAGGGGGTGCGGCCGGGCGAGGGTTTGCCGATGATGACATGGTCGAGGAAGCGGACCTGCATGAGTTTGGAGGCCTCGATGATGCGGTTGGTCGCTTCTTCGTCGGCGCGGCTTGGGCTGGGATCGCCGGATGGATGATTGTGAACGAGCACGAATCCGTAGGCGCCGCGTGTGATCACGGGGCGCAAAATTTCACGAGGATGGGCGGCGGATTGATCGACGGTGCCG
>JBIKIK010000115.1:0-5361 GCA_044361655.1 Luteolibacter sp.
TGTCCTCATCGATCGGTGAGTTGCCTTCCGCTTGTTCGCGCGTGACTTCGAGGGTGGTGATCCATCCGCGGTTGTTGGCGTGAAATTCCGCCCAGCCGACGAGCTTGGTGGCGTTCACAAGCTGTGTGCGTTTTTCGAGATCCTTGGGGATGGCGAGGATCGCGCGTTTTGGAACGAGTGTGAAAGTGCCGTCGAAGCTGAGGATATCCGATTGGCTGATCAGGTCTTTGGGTGCATCTTTGGCTGGGTCCGACTCGTTGGCGGGCGGCAGTTTTTTCATCGGATCCTGGATGACCGCTGCGTGTGATTTTTTTTGCAACTGCTCGTGAGTGGCGGCATCGCGCATCTCGGGTTGCGCGCTGGCAGTGTGGGCCGCGGTGAGAGCGATCGCGCAGAGGGTGTGGCTGAGGGTAGTTTTCATGATTCAATTATCGCCGAGGGTGATTTCATTTTTTGTGGGTTTTGATTTTTCATGGATCCACGGGCCGTGGGGTACTTTCTCATTTTCGACAAAGCGCCATGAAACCGGAGTGCCGCTCGTGATGCCGAGGTAATCGCGCACGGCCGGGCTGAGGTCGATGCCGGCATTGCCGTTGCGGTTGGGGCGCGGATTTTCGTGACCGAAAACATACTGCCAGTGGTCGACCTCAAAGGGTCCGACATCTTCCCACTGCGCATAGCAGGTTTTGTTGCCGTGGCGGATGCTGAGCCAGCGGCCCTTGCAGACGGAGATGCCCTTGCCCATGTAGCTTCGCCAGAACCATGGGATCACTTCGTGGGCTTCGGGGCGATGGGATCCATCGGGCAGGAGGTCGTTGTAGGGGAGGGCTACATAAAATTGATTGAGCTGCGGAGTGAATGCGGCGGGTTGGTATCCCTTGCGATTGCTTGGATCGTCGTAGCCGCCGAAATTCTTTTCCCAGTTCTGATCCCATGAGCTTCGGTTATTCGGAGTCGGGTTGTTTTCGGTCGGTTCTTCGCCGATCCAGAAGACTGTGGCGGCGATGGAATCCTTCCAGCCAACGAGCCAGGGATCCTGTGATTCGAGCACTTTCCGCGGTTTTTGCGGGATGCCAAAGGGGTCGCTCAACGAGGCAAGCGCGATGCGTCGTTCCTTGAGAAATCCCTCATGAGCAGTTGTGAGCCGTTCTGTTAGAGAGCTCCCGCACGCTGCTGCTGCCAGCGCAAGGCTGATCATCATCGAGATGAGTGTTTGCGGGTTCATGGGCGTCGGCGGTGAGGACCGAATCCGGATGACCGAAGGTGAACAAACCCTTAGCCACCAATACACTGGTACCTCGGGATGCGCCGCTGTCAAACGGCGATGCAAATTTTGCAGTTTCTGTTAGATGAGTCCTTTCAGGTCGCTCCACTTTTGGCCGGTTTCGTTGAGATGGCGGATGTGTCCATCTTCGATGAGCAGGCTGCTTGGCATTTCCATCGAGTCATAATCCGGGTGGCAGCTTACCAATCGGAGAATGCCCTTGGTCGAGTTTCGCCAGAGTTCTTCGAAGGTTTGGCGGACGAATACATCGAGTCCGCTGAGCGGTTCGTCGAGCAGGAGGATGTTGCCATCCGGGTGGGTCGAGCATTCGGCGACGATGAGGTTCGCTTTGCGTTTGTTGCCGGTGGAAAGTTTGCCATAGGGCTTGCCGACATCGAGTTCGGTGCGATCGGCCAGTTCAAATGCGTCATCAATTCCGTCTTTTGGCAGGAGCGCATGAAAGATCCTCTTGGTGGGGAGTTCTTGATCGAAGCGGATGTTTTCGGCGAGGTATTGCACGAATCCATGCATTTCAAAATGACCCGAAACCGGCTTGATGCTGCCGGCGAGAGTTCGCAAAAGGGTGGTTTTCCCTCGCCCGTTTCGCGCGACGAGGAAATGGGTGCCGGAGCTCAGTTGGGTGTTGGATCCGATGCGTGCGAGGGGTGTGCCATAGCCGATCTCGAGACCGGCATTCATTTGTATTCGGGGGATGTTTGCGCTCATGGGCCTTGCAGTTGGTTGCCAGATTGAACGCAACAAGGGGTGTTGTTATTCAATGGCGACTACAATGTTGACGATGCAATTGTCGAAGTCAACAAAGCTATGATTGTATTCGACGCGGCTTGCGGCGCCGATGCTATCAAATAGGATTGGTATAAGAAGGGATATAGCGATTGAAAAGCGCCGCCACGATGAAGAGGTCACTTTCTCTTACCCTGTGGTTTTAATCCGCCGGACGGTGGGGCTCGAAGGTCATGGCGCGTTCGTGCTCGCGGGCTTTCGAGGCTTTTTTGGCCTGTTGGTAAAAATGTTCCTGAGCGCGGAGGCCTTTGCCGCGGGTGGGTTTGGCGACGCGGACGGAGCTGCCGTTGGGGAGGATGCGCGAGGCTTGGGTCTCGTCGTTGAAGTAGGTTTCGAGGATGCGGATGAGGCGGCGTTTGAGGGTGGGTTCGGCGATGGGGATCATCAGCTCGACGCGTTTCTCGAGGTTGCGGGTCATCCAATCGGCGGAGGCGATGTAGACTTCCGAATCCCCGCCTTGGAGGAAATGGAAGATGCGCGCGTGTTCGAGGAAACGATCGATGACGGATATGACTTCGATGTTTTTCGAATGTTTCGGGTCGCCGGGTTTGAGGCAGCAGATGCCGCGGATGTTGAGTTTGATTTCAACGCCGGCGCGTGAGGCGTCGTAGAGGGCGGCGATGATGTCGGGGTCTTGGAGTGAGTTCACCTTCGCCATGATGCGTGCCGGGAGGCCCTGGCGGGCGCGTTCGGCCTCGCCGGAAATGAGGTCGAGCAGCATCGGCTTCATCGCGGTGGGCGCGGGGACGAGCCGCTGAAAGCGGAGCAATTTTGAGCGACCGGTGACGGCGTTGAAGAACAGCGAAGCGTCATTGCCGTAATCCGCCTTGCAGGTGAGGTAGGAAATGTCGGTGTAGAGGCGTGAGGTCGTTTCGTTGTAGTTGCCGGTGCCGAGGTGGATATAGCGGCGGAGGTGGCCAGACTCGCGGCGCACGATCATGCAGATTTTGGCGTGGGTTTTGAGGCCTTTTACACCGTAAACGATTTGTGCGCCGGCGCGTTGGAGTTCGTCGGCGCGGTCGAGGTTGCGAGCTTCGTCGAAGCGTGCCTTGAGCTCGACGAGCGCGGTGACATGCTTGCCGTTTTCGGCCGCTTTGATCAGCGCGTTGATGATGCGCGATTTTTTGGCGGTGCGGTAGAGCACTTGTTTGATGGCGATGACATCCGGATCGCTGGCGGCTTCTTCGAGCAGGCGCAGCACCGGTTCGAAGGATTCGTAGGGGTGGAAGAGCATCAGGTCGCCGGAGGCGATCGTTTCGAACATCGATGAGCCGGGAACGATCGAGGGCGAGCTTTGGCCGGGCCAGTCGGCATCGCGCAGGTGGTCGAAGTCGGCGATGAAAACGAGATCCATGAATGAAGCTAGGCCAGGAGGTCCGGCGATGCGGTAGATTTCGGCGGAGCTCGCGGCGGTGACTTTTTGGATCATGCTTGCCAAGTCCTTCGGTGCATCGGCGCGGATTTCGAGGCGCACGGTGTCGGCGAAGCGGCGGGCGCTGAGGATTTCCTCCATTTCGTCGGCGAGGTCGGTCGCGTCCTCCTCCTGCACGGCGATGTCGCCATTGCGGGTGACGCGGAACGCGGTGGTGGCGGCGACTTTTTCGCCCGGGAAAAGTTGTTCCGCGTGGGCCGCGACGAGGTCCTCGACGAGTACGAATGCGAAGGTGTTGGATCCGGCGTTGATCGGAACAAGCCGATTGATGGAATCGGGAATCGTGATGAGTGCGAAGCGGGTGGTTTCGCTTTCCGTTTCGATGAGGCGGCATGCGATGACCATTTGCAGTGCGGGCACGGCCGGTGGCTGATCGTTGAGGTCGACGGCGAGCGGCGTGAGCAGTGGTGAAATTTGATCTTCGAACGCGTTGAGTGCCTGGGTGGCCTGTTCGTGGTTCAGGTCGTTCATGTTGAGCGCGAGGATGCCGGCCTTGCGCAGTGCGGGAATGAGCGAATGGTTGAAGAGTGTGTATTGCTCGTCGCTCATGCGCAGGATTCTTTGGCGCAGTGCGTTGAGGTTGGCAGTGGGAGTGAGGCCCGAGAGGTCGGGCTTTTTGATCCCGCCGCGTTTCATCGCCATCAGGCCGCCGATGCGGACTTGAAAAAACTCGTCGAGGTTCGAGGCGGTGATGGCGAGGAACTTCACGCGTTCGAGCAAGGGGAGGTCTTCGCGCAGCGCTTCATTGAGCACGCGCTGGTTGAATTCGACCCAGGAAAGTTCGCGGTTGATGTAGGGGATGGGCATGGGATGCGGGAAGTGGCGGTGAATTTCAAATTTCCTCGTCGATTACGACGCCGAGGCCGAAGACTTGCTCAAAGAGGTCGGCCTTGGAGGCCATCGCGAGGCGTTCGACCGCCGCATCGGCAAGGCCGGGTAGGCGGATGCGGATGCGTTTTTCTTCGCGGTGGATTTCGATTTGCGAGACGCGTTGGGCGTGGGTGCGTTCGAGTGCGTCGGCGACGCGCAAAAGGGCGGCGAGTTTGCAGACGCGGATGCGGTCCTCGGTGTCGAGTGCGGCATAGCCCGGATGGTCGAGACTCGGGCAGGCGTGGCGGTGGTAGCGTGCGATTTGTGCGACGATGGTCACATCGGTGCGGTCGAGGCCGAAGATCTCCGAATTGAGTATAAGATATTCCGAGTGCTTGTGATGGGCGCGTGGACTGACATAGGTGCCGACCTCGTGAAGAATCGCGGCGACCTGCAAAAGGAGCGCGTCGTGGGCGGTGAGCTGGTGGAGGTCGGCGAGCGCGTCGAAGAAGCGTTTGCAGAGATTGCCGACATGTTCGCCGTGGGTGGGATCCGATTGATAGCGCTCGGCGAGGATGCGCGAAGAGCGCAGGACTTCTTCGGCGAAAGTATCGGCGAGATCTTCCGAAACCAAAAGATCGTGCAGTAGGCCTTTTTCGTAATCGCTTTCCGGGATGCGCACTTCGCTGAGTTTCATTGCCTCGGCAATGGCGAGATTGATTTCGAGAGCAGGCAGGAGTGCCTCGGCGGTTTGGTAATCGAGTTGGTAGCGACGAACGATTTCCGCATCGCTGAGGTTGGCGGTGTCGCTGGTGAACTGCCGCAAGGACTTGAGCGTGCAGGCGTTGTTGGGATTGATCAGCTCCGGTGCGACCGATTGGATTTCGTGCCCGATCACGACCATGCCGTCGATGCGGATATCGGCGTAATCCAAGCCGATTTGTGCGATGTTGCCGGAGGTGTGTTCGCGGATCACGCGCAGCAAGCTGCCGCCTTCGGCGTGTGATGCTTCGACCGCCTCGCGCGTGCGGTGGGTGCCCATGCGGTAGCT
>JBIKIK010000116.1:0-5338 GCA_044361655.1 Luteolibacter sp.
GACTTCGGCGCCTTCGTCGATCTTCAGGGCATGGACGGTCTTCTCCACATCACCGACATGTCGTGGGGCCGCATCAACCATCCTTCCGAGCTACTGCACATCGGCCAATCCGTGGATGTCGTCATCCTCGATGTCGATCGCGAGAAAGAGCGTGTTTCGCTCGGCCTCAAGCAGATGTCCGAAAACCCATGGGAAGACATCGAGCGCAAGTACCCGATCGGCCAGCGTGTCAAAGGCCGCGTGACCAAGCTTCTTCCTTACGGTGCGTTCATCGAAATCGAGCGTGGCGTCGAAGGCCTCGTCCACGTTTCCGAACTCTCGTGGGTCAAGCGCATCACCCGTCCGAGCGACGTCCTCGACATCGGTCAGGAGATCGAAGCGGTCGTTCTCGGCATCAGCATCGAAGAGCAGAAAATTTCGCTCGGCGTGCGTCAGCTTGATTCGAACCCATGGGATGAGATCGAGCTTCGTTACCCGGTCGGCGCCACCATCAAGGGCCCTGTCCGCAACCTCACCGCTTACGGCGCATTCGTCGAACTCGAGGAAGGCATCGATGGCATGATCCACGTTTCCGACATGTCGTGGACCCGCAAGATCAATCACCCCTCCGAAGTCCTCAAGAAGGGCGACGAAGTCGAGGCGGTCGTGCTTGCGATCGACAAGTCCAACCAACGCGTCTCGCTCGGCATCAAGCAAACCGAAGAGGATCCATGGAGCCTCATCGACGAGCGCTTCAAGGTCGGCGATCTCGTCAAGGGCACTGTCGCGAAGATCGCTTCGTTCGGCGCATTCATCAGCCTTGCTGGCGACATCGACGGTCTCATCCACATCTCGCAACTCAGCGAAGACCATGTGGAGAAGGTCAAGGACATCATCAAGGTCGGCGACGAGATTGAGGCCCGCGTGATCAAGGTCGACAAGGTCGAGCGCCGCGTCGGACTTTCGATCAAGGCTGTCGGTTACACCGAAGAGCAACTCAAGAAGGAGAGCGCGAGCTTCGAAAGCCTGCGTCCGTCCAGCGAAATGGTCGGCCTCGAACAGGCCTTCAATCTCGCGGCGGCTGCCTCCGAAGAGTGGAGCCCCGGTGAAAACGCCTAAGATTAGCAAGATTATCATGGAAAACCGGACGGGCGCAGGCTCGTCCGGTTTTTTCATTTGGTGGTAAAATTGCGGATTGCGGCATTGCGCACCGCGATGAATTCTTCGCCATGTCTGTACGGATCCCCGCTTTTTGGGATTTGATTCGCCCGCGTTGGCGAGAGGTCTTGTTCGAGTTGAAAATTTCCGGCGCGATGCCGGCGAGCGAACTGTCGGCCAAGTTGGGTGGCAGCTACATGGCCGCGAGGAAGAGCTGCGAAGATCTGGTGAAGGTCGGCTACCTCAATCGCACGAGACAGGCTGGCAAGATCGTCGGTAGGCCGGAAATTATCTTCAGCCTCTCCGAAAAAGCTTCGCACTTGTTTCCGCAATGCGGCCCCGGCTTCACTCTTGAGTTGCTGGAATTGATGAAACGCATGCACGGCGAAAGCGCGCCGGAGCGACTGATTTTCCAGTACTTTCAAGGACTCAAGACGAGGTATCAGCCGGCAATGCAGGCAGCGGACACGATTGAGAATAAGGCCGCCATGCTGATGGAATTGCGCGAGGCCGATGGCTGCATCTGGCGCATCAATGAGATGTCTGCGAACTTCGTGAGGATCGTCGAATACCACAACCCCATGCAGGCCATCTTTGCCAAGTACCCGCGCGTCGTGCAGATGGAGCAGGGGAGCTTGGGCGAAATCATGGGAGCGCAATGCACTCGCAAGGAGCTACCGGCGCTCAAAGAGGAACAAGCAAGGGTGGTAATTGAATTTGAGTTGAGTGGCACAGCGTGTTGAAAATTTTGGCAATATGCCTTTTTTCAGGCCATGTCTTGGGCCGATCGTCTTTCGGTATTGAGTCGCCGGGCGAATTCGGCGAGAACTCCCGTGGATGAAGATTCTCGTTGTTGGCAAGGGTGGGCGCGAGCACGCGCTGGTGAGGGCATTGTCGGAATCTCCGGGTAAGCCGGAGCTTTATTGTTTTCCCGGCAGTGATGCGATTGCGACACTGGCCAAGCCTGTGTCAGTCGATGGGCTTGAATCGTTGATCGCGTGGATGAAGTCGAATGGCATCGACCTCTGCGTGGCGGGTGAGGAGAGCTATCTCGTGAAAGGCGAGGGGCTTGCCAACCTTTGCGCGAAAGAGGGTATCGCATGTTGGGGGCCGCCGAGGGAATCTGCGCAACTCGAGGCCAGCAAGGAATTTGCCAAAGAGTTTCTCGTGCGTCACAAGATCCCGACCGCGCGCGCAACGGCGACGGCGACGCTCGATGAAGCGGTGGCCGCGATCGCGGGGGAATACCCGACCGTGCTCAAGTTCGATGGCTTGGCCGCCGGCAAAGGGGTGGCGGTTTGCGCCAGCGAAAACGAGGCGATGGACTTCCTCGATGAGGTCTTCACGCAGCAACGCTTTGGTCGGGGACGCGTATTGGTCGAGCAATGCCTCACCGGTCCCGAGGTGTCGGTTTTTGCGGCGATCGTCGATGACGACTATCTGATTTTTACACCGGCTCGTGATTACAAGCGAGCGCAGGATGGCGACCACGGACCCAATACCGGTGGCATGGGCGCGGTGGCGAGCCGTCAGTTGGTTTCTGCGGAGTTGATGCAGACGATCGAGCGCGAGATCGTGCGCCCGACGGTTGAGGGGCTGCGCCGCGAAGGGTTGCCTTATCGCGGATTTCTCTACTTCGGTCTCATGCTCACGCCGAGTGGCCCGCAAGTGATCGAGTACAACTGCCGCTTTGGCGACCCCGAATGCCAAGCGGTGATGCCGCTGGTCAAGGGGGATTTGGCCGCCTTCTGTCTCGCCGGCGCCAAGGGCGAACTGCGCAGCGATCTTTTGTCCTTTGACGAAGGCTGGAGTGTTTGCGTCGTGCTGGCCTCGGCGGGCTACCCCGAAACTTCGCGTTCGGGCGACTGCATCGCCGGGCTCGATGTTTCCGGCGACTGCCGGGTCTATCACGCCGGTACACGCATCAATGCCGATGGCCAGTGGGAAACCGCCGGTGGACGCGTGCTGGCCGTGGTCTGCGGGGCCGAAACCCGAGAAAAAGCGGTCAAAGCCGCGCATCTGGCCGCCGACGGAATCCGATTCGATGGCTTGCAACGCCGCCGTGATATCGGCATTCTCCACTTCGGCAGCGAAAACCCATGAGCGAGCAAATCCTCAATGCCAACGAAATCGAGGCCGCCATCGGTCGCCTCGCCGCGTCGATCCGTGTCAGGACTGCGGGTCAGCCGATCGCGTTGGTCGGGATCCGCAGCCGTGGCGATGAAGTGGCCAAGCGCTTGATCGATTTGCTTGCCGAGGATGATTGCGAAATTGCCTTCGGCGTACTCGACATTTCCCTCTATCGCGACGACTTCGAGCACTTGCGCGAAAACCCCGCGCTGCAGGAAAGCGACATTCCGTTTTTGGTCGAGGACGCGCACATCATCCTTGTCGATGATGTCCTTTTCACCGGTCGCACGATCCGCGCCGCGCTCGATGCGCTGTCAGATTACGGTCGACCCGCCCGCATCGAATTGGCCGTGCTGATCGATCGCGGTCACCGTGAAATGCCGATTTCCGCAGATTATGTTGGCATCGCCCTCGACACCCGCCGCCTCGATCATGTAAAGGTGTCCCTCGAAGAAACCGATGGCCTCGATCAGGTTCGGGTCATTCAAAAGGATCCGCCATGAGTCTCTTGCCACAGCGCAAAAAGTCCGCCGAGGAGATTGCAGAGCTCCGCGGCAATCTCGGTATTCCAGCTCAGAGACCCGCCGATGAAACTGCGGCCTTCGCCGATGCCGCGCCTCTTCCGAAGATCGATGCCGATGCCTTCGATTTGAAAAAAGTCGAATCGCCCATCGAAGATTTCTCATTCGTGCCAACCCTTGCGATTGATCCATCGATCGACAAGGAGCCCGCTGTTGAAAAGGTACCCATGCCACCATCCGAGCCCGTGGTCGCCAAGCTCGCTGTGCAGGAACCCAAGCCCGAGCCCATCGCCCCCCCCATGCCGATGAGCGTGGATACCGATGGAAAAATCCCCAACCGCAAGCACAGCACCAGTGAAATTGAGAGCCTGCGCCGTCAGATTGCTTTTGCTCAGGTCGAGCCGGTCTATGACCCGCGCCTGCAAAAAGCCCACCCATTTCTCGTGGCACTTGGTTACATCCCTGTGTTGATTGGCACCTCGATTGCCTGGTTTTACGATCAGCCGATCATCGTGACCGCGCCATTTGTGGGCTTTTCGATGCTCGTCGCGCTGTATGTGCTGCTTCGCAAGCCGATTTCTCGCCACCATGCGGGATTCATTTTTGCGATTTGTTTTCTCGCAATCGCCTTTGGAATCCTCCACTACTTTCCCCAGCTCCAGCATGCCGCGTAAGGACCTGCTCGATATATCATCACTCAGTCGCGAAGAGATCGACCATCTTCTTGACCAGTCCGTCCCGTTCAAAGAGCTCTTCACCCGGTCGGTCAAAAAGGTGCCGGCACTCAAAGGCAAGTCGGTCCTGATGCTCTTCTACGAGCCCAGCACGCGCACTCATTCTTCTTTCGAGGTCGCGGCCAAGCGCCTCTCGGCCGATGTCACGAACTTCGATGTCGGGCACTCATCGATCACCAAAGGCGAGTCGGTGCGCGAAACAGTGGAAACACTGCAAGCGATGCGCACGGACTTCATCATCGTGCGCCACGCGCGCTCCGGACTGCCGGGCATGATCGCGAAACAGACTAGCGCCTCGGTGATCAATGCCGGCGACGGTGCTCATGCGCATCCGACCCAAGCGCTGCTCGACGCCTTCACCATCAAGGAAAAATTTCCTGATCCGGTTGGTAAAAAAGTTCTCATCATCGGCGATATCCTCCACTCTCGGGTCGCGCGATCGACGAGCACGATCCTCAAAAAGATCGGCGTCGATGTCGCCTACCTCGGCCCCGGTTCGCTGGTGCCACAAAAGGGACCGGAAAACATCCGCCGCTTTACCAACTATAAAGAGGCAATGGCATGGTCGCCGGATGTGGTCTACCTGCTGCGGGTACAAATGGAACGGCAAGAGGCCCAGTTTTTCCCGAGTCTGCGCGAGTATCATCGCCTCTACGGCATCACCGACGCGCGCCTTGAGGAGATCCGCCAACGCGGGCTCTACCTCATGCATCCCGGCCCGGTGAACCGCGGGGTTGAACTTTGCGACGCGGTGATGGACTACGAACGCAGCCTCATCAACGACCAGGTCGAAAACGGCATCGCGGTCCGCATGGC
>JBIKIK010000117.1:0-5316 GCA_044361655.1 Luteolibacter sp.
CCGGTGCTGGTCGACCGCTTCCTCGACAACGCGACGGAAGTCGATGTCGATTGCATCAGCGATGGCGAGACCTCAGTCGTCGGCGCGATCATGGAACACATCGAGCAGGCCGGCATCCACTCGGGCGACTCGGCCTGCGTGATCCCCTCGTTTTCGCTGAGCGATTCGATCAAGGCGGAAATCGTCCGCGCCGCCAAGGACCTCGCGCGCGAACTGAAGGTCATCGGCCTGATGAACATCCAGTTCGCCGTGAAGGACGAACAACTCTATGTCATCGAGGTGAACCCACGCGCCTCGCGCACCGTGCCATTTGTTTCGAAAGCCACCGGCGTGTCGCTGGCGAAACTTGCCGCCAAGGTAATGCTCGGCCACAAGCTCAAGGGCCTCGGCTTCACCGAAACGATCGTGCCGCCGCATTTCTCGGTAAAAGAAGCGGTCTTCCCATGGAACCGCTTCCCCGGCATCGACATCGTGCTTGGCCCAGAAATGAAATCCACCGGCGAGGTGATGGGCATCGATCGCGACTGGGGCATGGCCTATGCCAAGTCGCAGATCTCAGCCTTCAACCCGCTGCCGACCTCCGGCAATGTCTTCCTCTCAGTATCCGATCGCGACAAGGACCGCGCCGTCGCCATCGCACGCGATCTCGCCTCGCTTGGCTTCACGATTTACTCGACTGGCGGCACGCACACGCGCCTCAGCGCCGAAGGCATCCCATCAAACCGCCTCTTCAAGCTCGCCGAACAAGCGCGCCCGAATGTCATCGACATGATGAAAAACCGCGAGATCCACTTCGTCATCAACACGCCAAGCGGCCACGAAGCCCGCGCCGACGAAGTCCAAATCCGCGCTACCGCCATCGCGCAGAAAATTTCCCACGCGACCAACCTTGCCGCCGCCGAAGCCTCGGTGAAGGCGATCCGCTCACTCAAGGAAAAGGAACTCACGGTGCAAAGCATCCAAGAGTACCACGCGTGAGCTGCAACATGTTTTGATGCGCCTGCAGATTTTCGCCCGCGGCGAAAATATAGGGATTTAATGATTGATTCCCAAATAGGTCGGTTCATTATTTTACTGACCCTTGAAGAATTATGAAACACATCCGTTCATCCGCCCTCGTTGTTGCCGCTGTCATCAGCACCTCGCTCACCTCTTGCCAAAATCAAAGCGGCGGCGGCGTACCCATCACGCCGGGCATGGAGCCAACCGTCCTCAACGCCAGCCCCGCCGAAGCGGCGCAAACCCAAAGGCTCTGGGCCAACACCCTCAGCTCAATTTCCCGCGCCAAGCAAAGCCTTCAAGCAAACGATACGAACGCGCAACGCAACCTCGCGTATATTTTCGGCTCCAACGACGAAGCATGCCGCCAGGAAGTCCTCAAACACATCAATCTCATGGACAATAAGGCACGTAACCGGAAATACACGATCAACCTCTTCGAGGGAGGCGTGGCCGGATTCGAAGGCCGCATGTCGATCGCCGCACACACCAAGAGCCGAGGCGGTGCCTCACTCAGCCTCAACAAGACCCAGATCAACGGCGGATTTCTCGCCGAAGGCGTGATCGCCCACGAACTGAGCCACAATGCCGCAGGCACCGAGGACTTTGCCTACATCGAGCAATCTCAATCCCGCAACAGCCGCGGCTTCAACGCCCCCATGGTCCTCTATGTGTCCAATGGTCGCAATGTGAACCTCGACATCTCCAAACGCGTCCGCAACGCCGATAACTACTCGCTCTTTATCCAACAGTATTGATCCTTTGAGAGAGCGCCACAGCCACAAGGCCTCACGAATCGTTTGCCATGAGGGGCGGACTTGTTATGCTCCGCGGCCCGGCTCAATCCGCCGGCCAAACCAATGAATCCTCCTCATGTGGCAATCGTGGGCGCGACGGGTGCCGTCGGCGTTGAAATGCTCCTGTGTCTCGAACAGCGGAATTTTCCGCTGGGCGGGCTCAAACTTCTCGCGTCGGCACGCTCGGCGGGCAAACGCATGAACTTCCGCGGCAAGGAAATCGTCGTGGAAGAACTCACCCACGAATCATTCAACGATGTCGACATCGCACTCTTCAGCGCAGGCGGTGGAATCTCCAAAGAATTTGGCCCCTCAGCCGCAGCGGCGGGCGCGGTGGTGATCGACAACTCGTCGGCCTTCCGCATGGACCCGGATGTTCCTCTCGTGGTTCCGGAGATCAACCCTGCCGCCGCCAAAAACCGCCCGCGCAACATCATCGCCAATCCGAACTGCACGACCATCATTTCGCTGATGGCGCTCGCGCCGCTGCACGAGGCTTTCGGGCTCGAGTCGATCATCGCATCGAGCTACCAAGCGGTGTCAGGCTCCGGCGCTCAGGGGATCGCCGAACTTGAGGAGCAGGTCAAAGCAATCGCCAGCGGCCAGCCATTTACTCCAAAAGTTTATCCGCGTCAGATCGCCTTCAATGTGATCCCGCAAGTCGATGTGTTCACCGACAGCGGATACACAAAAGAAGAACTCAAGATGCTGCACGAAGGCCGCAAGATCATGGATCTGCCGGAACTCAAAGTTTCCTGCACCTGCGTGCGAGTGCCTGTCTACCGCTCACACTCGGTTTCGATCACCGCGAGCTTCAAGCGCCCGGTCGATGTGCAAGCCGCACGCGCCGCATTCGCCGGCAAGCCCGGCATCAAGGTGGTCGACGATCCTGCCAACAAGCTCTTCCCCGTGCCGCTCGACACGACCGGCAAAGACGATTGCCTGGTAGGCCGCATCCGCAAAAACATCGTCTGCGACAATGCCCTCGACCTCTGGGTCGTCGGCGACCAAGTCCGCAAAGGTGCCGCGCTCAACGCCGTGCAAATCGCAGAAATCCTCTGAAGAAAAGTCGCGGCGTTCACCGACGATCGAAGATCATCACCACCATCCACGATCCACCCTCTTCGATCATGAAGCTCAAATCCTATCTCGCGGCCCGTGCAGCAAAAGTCGATGCGGCGATGGATCAATTCCTGCCGAAGGCGAAGGAACGCCCGGCAACAATCCACGAAGCGATGCGCTACGCGGTATTTGCCGGCGGCAAACGCCTGCGGCCGGTGCTTTGCCTCGCCGCGGCCGAGGCCTGCGGTGGAAAAATTTCAAAGGCCCTCGCGCCCGCCTGCGCGGTCGAGTTGATGCATACCTACTCGCTTGTCCACGATGACCTGCCAGCGATGGATGATGACGACCTGCGCCGTGGTCGCCCAACCTGCCACAAGGTCTATGGCGAGGGCATGGCTGTGCTTTGTGGGGATGCATTGCTCACCGAAGCTTTCATCGTGCTTGCCAAAACCCCTGCAAGCAAACGCTACAGCGCGCGCGAATATGTCGTCGAGCTTGCGCGCTGCGGTGGTAGCAAACAACTCATCGGCGGCCAGGTGATGGATCTCGAAGGCGAATCCAAAAAACTCGGCAAACGCGAACTCGTTCGCATCCACGAAGCAAAGACCGCCGCCCTGCTCACCACCTCGCTGCGCCTCGGTGCGATGACTGCCAACGCGAGCCCGGCCCAACTCGCGGCACTCACCAATTTTGGCTACCACCTCGGTCTGGCGTTTCAAGTGATCGACGATATCCTCGATGTCACCCAAAGCACCGAGGTCCTCGGCAAAACCGCCGGCAAGGATCAGGCTGTCGAAAAAACCACCTACCCCTCAGTCATCGGTCTCAACGCCTCACGCAAGGAGGCCACCAAGCTCACCAAGGCCGCGATGGATGCTCTCAAACCGCTCGGCAAAAAAGCCGCGCGGCTCGAAGAAATCGCCTCTCATATGCTCGAACGCGAGTATTGAATGGGCGAAAGATTCCAGGCTTCAAGTTCAGCTGAAAAATGAACTCTTGAATCTTGAAACTTCTTTACCTGTTTACGCGACGAGCGATTTAAGCCTGCGGCAAACCTCTTCGACATTCGCGCGAGAGTTGAATGCCGAGATACGGAAGTAACCTTCGCCAGCAGAGCCGAAACCGGAGCCGGGGGTGATGACGACTTGGGCTTCGTTGAGCATTTTGTCGAACATGTCCCATGAGCTGAGGCCCTTCGGGCAACCGACCCAAACATAGGGCGCATTCACACCGCCGAAGACAGCAAGGCCTGCGGCGCTAGCGGCTTCGCGGAGAAGCTTGGCATTGCCCATGTAGTGCTCGATGAGCGCGGCGACCTGCTTTTTGCCATCTTCGGAAAAGACGGCGGCGGCAGCTTTTTGCACCGGGTAGCTGGCGCCATTGAACTTCGTGCTGTGGCGGCGGCTCCAAAGTTGATGAAGCGGCACGCGGCTGCCATCGGAGGCCTTGCCGGTGACGCTTTTCGGGATGACCACATACGCGCAACGCACACCAGTGAAGCCGCCATTTTTTGAAAACGAACGGAACTCGATCGCGCAGTCGCGCGCGCCATCGATTTCAAAAATCGAACGCGGGATTGCATGATCTTGGATGAATGCCTCGTAAGCGGCATCGAAGAGAATGATCGCGTCGTTTTGCTTCGCATATTTCACCCACGCCTCGAGCTGTGCGCGGGTCGCGACAGCACCGGTGGGGTTGTTCGGAAAGCAGAGATAGATGATATCGGCTTTTTGGGCGGGCACATCGGCGACAAATCCGTTGGCCGCATTGCACTCGAGATAAAGCAGGCCGGCGTAGGCGCCTTTTTCATCCGCATCGCCGGTGTTTCCGGCCATGACATTGGTGTCGACATAGACCGGATAGACCGGGTCCGTGATGGCGATGGTATTGCCATGGCCAAAGATGTCGAGAATGTTGCCGGTGTCGCATTTTGAGCCGTCGGAAATGAAAACTTCATCGGCCGAGATGCCGAGATTCGCGAACTGGTTGTCGACTATCGCTTGGCGGAGAAACTCATAGCCTTGCTCAGGACCGTAGCCCTTAAAGGACTCGCGGCTTGCCATTTCATCCACGCCCTCGTGCATCGCCTTGACCACTGCTCCGGGCAAGGGCTCGGTGACATCGCCAATGCCGCAGCGGATGATGCGGGCAGCGAGATCCGGGTGGGATTCGCTGTAGGCTTTCACGCGGCGGGCGATTTCGGGAAACAGGTAACCAGCTTTGAGTTTGAGGAAGTTGGAATTGATAGCAGCCATGTCGGCGCTGGCCATAACCGCAGACCGCCCACCACGCAAGGGCAGAGCGCAACGCCAAATTGAAGGGAGGCGCTCCGCTCTCAGCAAAGGACCGAAACCGCCAACCGCCAACCGCCAACCGCCAACCGCCAACCGCCAACCGCCAACCGCCAACCGCCAACCGCCAACCGCCAACCGCCAACCGCCAACCGCCAACCGCCAAC
>JBIKIK010000118.1:0-5306 GCA_044361655.1 Luteolibacter sp.
TTTCGGTGGTGGTTTCGGTGGTGGTTTCGGTGGTTTTTTCCATCGCTTCGGGGTTGCCTTTCGGTGGGGGCAAGGTATGAAGCGGCGCGATGAAATGCTTTTCCTCCCTAATTTTGGTGTTCGCCTGCCTTGTTGGAATTTCCTGCGAGCGTCATGAGTTCGAGGGCCCCAACGGCACCAAGCAGCTTCACAAGCATGGTTCGGGTCATTCCGACAAGCATGCCGAGGAGCACAAGGCTACTCATTGAGTGGTGTTGGCTGCTTTGCGGCTATAGCTGAGGAAACATTCGCCGAGTGCGGAATCTGGCTCGAAGTGCTTGAGCTCGAATCTGATGCTCTTTGGCAAATAACCATTGATCGCACCCGTGACCGTGGGGGCAGTCGCGCCGGTGAAGATTGTGTGGGCGGCGAGGGTCGCGTGAAATTCATCGATCGCATCCATTTCGGCGAGTGAGCGAATCAATTCACCGCCACCTTCGCAGTGGAGGTCTTGGACGCCGAGTTGGGTCTTCAGATGATCGAGGAATTTCTCGAGTGACATGTGATGAACCGTGAGTTTGCCGGCGAGCAGTGGGTCGATCGGCGGAAGTTTTTGGCCGGTGATCACCAGATGGATCGGGCCGCCAGCGCGATGAAAAATCGGGTGTTCGGGATCGATTGCGCGACCGCGTGAGATCACGCAGCGCAGAGGTGGCTTTGATTTACCCGGGCAAGTAAGAGTCATGCGGTCGGCGATGAGCGTGCCCATGCCCACGAGGAGGGCGTCGGCGGACTGGCGCAATTCCCTGATTCGTTGATGGTCCTTTTTCGAGGTCCAGCCCGAGGGGCGGCGATCGGCCGAGGTGATTTTGCCATCGGCGGAGATCGCGAGGTTTGTGGAGATCCGCGGGCGTTGCATCTGAGGTAATTAGGATGATTTCGGATGATTTCCGCAAGCAGCGATGGGGTTTGGTGGTCAAACTTGCACTTGCCAAACTGGCGGGGGCTGTTCATGGGGTCCGCGTTTCCCCAACCCAACATGACACTGGAAATAGCACTGACCTTGGCTGTGATCGCGTTGACCCTTGTGGCGTTCATTCGCGAATGGGCGGCACCTGATGTTTTGGCGTTGTCGATTTTGTGTTTGGTGGTTGCGCTTGGTTTGGTTGATGCGTCGAAGATGGTGGATGTTTTCAAGAATGAGGCTCCCCTGACGATTGCCTGTTTGTTTGTGATCGGTGGCGCGCTGGAGAAGTCGGGGGCGGTTGACCGGATTGGCATGCTGCTGCGCGACCGTTTGTCAGGAAACACTCGCACGGCAATTTTGGCATTTTCGGCGGTGACCGCATTTTTCAGCGCGTGGATGAACAACACCGCCATCGTGGCGATTCTCTTGCCTGTGACATTGGGCTTCGCGAGATCGAAGGACATAGCGGCCTCGAGGTTGCTGATGCCGCTTTCTTACGCGTCGATTCTTGGCGGTTGTTGCACGCTGATTGGTACATCGACCAATCTGCTGGTGAATGGCGCCCTTCGCGATCTCAAGGTTGAGCCGATGTCGATGTTCGAGCTTGCACCGCTCGGAATTCCTCTGGCGATTGTGGGCGTCATTTACCTTACCGTTTTCGGGCCCAAGCTCATTCCCGCTCGTTCATCGATCACAGGCAGTCTGGACATCGAATCCCGCACGACGCCGCTCTATCATTTGCTCGTAGGGCGTGATTCCAACATGATCGGCAAACCGCTTTTCCAGACGCCTTTGGCCAATCGCGCCGAGGGCATTCACATCATGGAAGTGCGGCGCAGTGGTGCGCGTGTGATGCAACCTTTGTCGGAAATCGTGGTGGAGAAAAACGACCGCTTTCTGGTCGCTCTTCACCGTCGGCGCGGTGGCGCGTCGAAGGCTGAGGCCTTGTTTGCATCAATCGGTGCCGAGCTTCTTTCGACGGTCGATGGCATAGTTTCCGAACTCGTCATCCGCGATGACTCTTCTCTCATCGGAGTTTCCCTCGCCGAATCGGACTTCCGCCAGCAATACAACAGCGTGGTGCTTGCCGTGCACCGCAATGGTCAAAACATCACCGATCGAATCGCGACGCTTGATCTTGAGGTGGGCGATACACTTTTGGTGATCACCGCCAAGAACAACCTCGATGCGCTTGAGGCGACGAGGGATTTCGTGATGACCGATAAGGCCGAGACTCATGCCCCGGTGGTCGAGCGTCATCACAAGCGTTCGCACATGTTCCTTTCCGCTGGTGTATTGATTGGCGTGGTGCTGGTGGCGACGCTGAGCGATGTGCTTGGGCGGGTTTACCCATGGATTCCGCGCATCCCAATTCACTATGCGGCGATGGTAGGTGCTTTGTTCCTGTTGTGGATGAAGGTCATGACGCCGCGCGAGGCGCATGCGAGCATCGACTGGCAGGTCTTACTGATGCTTTACGGATTGCTTGGTCTTGGGATGGCGATGCAGAACACCGGTACGGCCGAGTGGTTGGCCAAGGGCTTGGTAAATTTTGCTGAACACCTTGTTGCGCCGGAAAACCTGCCGATCGTGTTGTTGTGGTCGGTGTTTTTGCTCACACTTTTACTCACCGAGGTTTTGTCCAACAACGCCACGGCGGTGATGATGATTCCGATCGTTGTCACATTGGCCGGTGAGCTCGATGTCAGTGCGCGACCGTTCATCATGGCGGTGACCGTGGCCGCATCGACCGCGTTCGCGTTGCCGATGGGTTACCAGACGCACATGATGGTCTATGGTCCGGGTGGTTACCGCTTTGTCGACTTCCTGAAGGTCGGCATACCGCTCAACATCATTTGCTGGATCGTTTCCTGTTTGCTGATCCCTATGGTCTGGCCGTTTTGAGCGGCATTTTAGGGGTCAGACCGTGATATCGACGCTGAGGTCGCCGCCGAGGTTTTCGATTGCGGCGGTGATTTTGCCGACGGCGACTGATTCGGGAATCGAAACGGTGCCTTTCGCGCGGAACATCGGGTGACCGCTCATTGGGGCGCTTTCGAGATTGGTGGCGAGCTCTTCGATGTTGCCGCCGGCGGTGGCAATCGCCGCGGTGATTTCCCGAACGATGCCCGGGCGGTCGTTGCCGACGACTTCCACTGTGATTGTTCGGTGGGGGCGGGGTGGTTCGGTGGATTCGCGAGCGGCTTGGACGGTGAGGCCAGTATGGCCGGGGTCGCCGCTGGGGGATTGCAGTTCGCGCAGCAAGGCGTCGACATGATCGTGGGGGCACTCGACGCGCACGATGCCGGCAAACTGCCCGGCGAGTCGGTTCATGCGGCATTCGAGCCAATTTCCGCCGTGGCGGGCAACGGTTTCGGCGAGGGAATTCACGAGGCCGGGGCGATCGCTGCCGAGTATCGTCATGATGAGGTAGGTGCGCATGGAGGCGATCAAAGCACGGTGACGGCGTAATGCGAGATGGAAATGGCGTGGGTGCGTGAGCGCTGAGGATTTTGCGCTTTTTGAAGCGTGTTGCTAAGGTGAGAAAATTTCACAAACCCCTTGCGAAGTCGGCGGTTTTGGGTGCTTACTCCTGCGGCAATTCATGAGCATAAGCACCCACGAAATCGAGGCTCCGGACACCATGGCTCGCGCGGCCCAGGCTGTTGAAGGTTATCATGCCGAGACGGACGATCTCGTTGGCGAGCGAATGGTTCTGAACATGGGTCCATCACATCCGGCGACGCACGGGGTTTTGCGCTTGGTGCTCGAACTTGATGGCGAGGTGATCGCCAAGGCTGATCCCGATGTGGGCTTTCTTCATCGCGGTGATGAGAAGATCGCCGAGAACATGCACTACAACCAGTTTGTGCCGTACACCGATCGCTTGGATTACCTCGCGCCGCTGGCAAACAATGTGGCGTATGCCTTGGCGGTCGAAAAACTGATGGGCTGGACGCTGCCGCCGCGGGGTCAGGCCCTGCGCGTGCTTTGCTGCGAGCTGGCGCGCATTTCCTCCCACATGCTGGGCATTGGTGTCTGCGCCATGGATGTCGGCGCGATGACGGTTTTCCTCTATACCTTCACCGAACGCGAAAAGGTTTACAACTTGTGCGAACAGCTTACCGGTGCGCGTTTTACGACTTCTTACACGCGGGTGGGTGGTCAGGTGCGCGACATGCCTGCGGGCTTCGAAGCATCGGTGCGCAAATTCCTCGACGAGTGCGAGATCACGATCGGCGAGGTTTCCAAGTTGCTCGATCGCAACAAGATCTTCCTCGACCGGATGGTCGACATCGGTGCCATCACCAAGGAATCGGCGGTTGCATGGGGCATGACCGGACCCAACCTGCGCGCCTCGGGCGTCGCGCGCGATCTTCGCAAGGACAACCCGTATCTTGGGTACGAAAACTACGATTTTGACATCCCGGTGATGGATGAGGGCGATTGCCACGCGCGTTATCTGGTACGCATGGAGGAAATGCGTCAGTCGATCCGCATATGCCGTCAGGTGCTCGACCGCATGCCGGACGGCCCGGTGAATCTTGCCGACAGCAAGAGCATGCTTCCTGCCAAAGAGCGCGTGATGATGTCGATGGAGGAGCTGATCCATCACTTCATTGTATCCACGCAGGGCATCGACGCGCCGGCGGGAGAGGTTTATTTTGGAGCGGAAAATCCCAAGGGTGAACTCGGATTTTACATTCACTCGAAGGGTGGGGGAGTTCCCTACCGCCTCAAGATCCGCAGCCCCTCCTTCTGCAACCTTTCGATTGTCTCGAAACTATTGCCGGGTCACATGGTCTCCGACATCCCGGCGATCCTCGGCTCGCTCGATTTCGTCATGGGCGAGTGCGATCGTTGATGATAAAAGTTTTTTGTCATGAAAGCAGTCATTCTTCCAATCGTCGCCGTGTCGCTTGCCGCCACCGCCATGGCGGAGTTTCGTACTTGGACTCGCAACGACGGAAAAACCGCCGAACTAGAGCTCGTTTCGGTTGCTGTGTCCGGTGACGAAAAGGTCGGTCAGTTCAAGATGCAGGACGGCCGCACCGTGTCGCTCAATGCGTCCACTCTCAGCGAAGCAGATGCCAAGATACTTGCCGACTGGAAACCAGCGTCAGATCCAGTCGCCGCAGGGTCGTCGAGTGTTTTTGACGACATTCTCGACGGCAAACTCGTCAAGCTTAACGGCAAGTCTTTGAAATCATTGAAGGACTTCCAAAAGCCTGCGAAGTTCTATGTTTTCTACTACACCGCATCGTGGTGTGGCCCGTGCCACCAGTTTACGCCGTCGCTTGTCGAGTTCTATAAGGAGAACAAGAATGAGAACTTCGAAATCGTACTCATTTCCAGTGAT
>JBIKIK010000012.1:0-17564 GCA_044361655.1 Luteolibacter sp.
GCAACGAGCGGATGTTCGGGCGCGAGCACCATGTAGGTCGCGCCGAAGAGCGTGTCGGGGCGGGTGGTGAAGACTTCCACTTTATGGGAGTTTTCAGCAGGAGAGTCATCGCTTTTTGCTGAACTCTGAACACTTGAAACTTGAAACTCCACTGTCGCTCCTTCGCTGCGGCCGATCCAGTTTTTCTGAAGCAGCTTGATGCCTTCCGGCCAATCAAGGCCATCGAGCTCATCGATCAGGCGCTGGGCGTACTTGGTGATGCGCAGCATCCATTGGCGCAGCGGCCGACGCTCGACGGTGTGGCCTTTGGATTTCCATTCCTCGATCTCCTCGTTGGCGAGCACCGTGCCGAGATCGGGCGACCACCACACCGGCGTATCGGCGACATAGGCGAGACGCTCGGCATCGATCTGCTCGCGGGTCCAGCCTTTGGCTTCGAGCTCCGCCACCGGCCGCGCGCGGTTGCTTTCGGCATCAAAGTACGATGAATATAGTAAAAGGAAAATCCATTGCGTCCAGCGCACATAGTCCGGGTCGGTGGTGGCGATTTCGCGATCCCAGTCGTAGGCAAAGCCGAGCGACTTGAGCTGACGGCGGAAGTTCTCGATATTGGCGGCGGTGGTCACGGCCGGATGCTGGCCGGTCTTGATCGCGTACTGCTCGGCGGGCAGGCCGAACGAATCGTAGCCCATCGGGTGCAGCACATTGAAGCCGTTCATCCGCTTGTAGCGGCCGATGATGTCGGTGGCGGTGTAGCCCTCCGGGTGGCCGACATGGAGTCCCGCGCCGCTCGGGTAGGGAAACATGTCGAGGACATAGTATTTCGGCTTGGCCGGATCAAAGCCCTCGTCGCCGGGGCCGGCGGTACGGAAGGTTTTTTCCGAATCCCAACGGGCCTGCCATTTGGGTTCGAAGTCGCGGAAAGGGTAAGGCTTGCGGTCGTCTGACATCGTGGTTTGAGGCCCACGGACCATGGCCAAGGGGCGGCGGAATGAAAAGCAAAACCCCGGGGCTGAGCGGTGTGCGGGTGGAATTTTGCCTCAAGCGCCTGCGCTCATGCCCGCCCAGTGCCATAGTGCGGGGTCGAGCTCATGCCGGGCGCAGCGCGCAAGCTGCGCGGCATCGGCACCGGCATGGAGCACGGCAAAAATCGTCGAGCCCGACCCACAAAGCAGCGCGGCGCGAACTTCTTCGCGGCGCAGCAGCCATTGCTTGAGTTCTGCAAGAAAGCGGTGCTTGGCAAAGACCGGACGCTCGAGGTCGTTGACCAATTCCAGACCATCGATGATTTGCGGCGCGTAGCGGATGCCGGGGATTTCCACCGAGTCGAGCCAATGGCGATAGGCCTCAGGCGTCGGCACGCCAAAGGATGGCTTGAGCAAAAGGACCTGCAAGGCGGGTGGTGGCTCGACCGACTCGAGGCGTTCGCCGCGACCACTGACGCGCACGGCCGCATCGCCAAGAAAGAACGGCACATCCGAGCCGATGCCGGCGGCGAGTTCAATGAGTCGGCTGGTGCCGAGCTTGTCATCGTGCAGTTGATCGAGCACGAGCAAGGTCGCTGCGGCATCGCTGCTGCCACCACCGAGGCCGGCACCGTGCGGGATCGATTTTTTCAAATGAATCGCAACGCGGCATTCGGTTTGCGCTGCGGCTTCGTAAGCGCGCAGTGCCTTGATCACCAAATTACCCTCGTCGCCGGGCACAGTCGGGTCGTCACAGGAAAATGAAAATTTCGCCGCTTCAGAAAACTCGAGTTCATCGGCAAGCTTGGGCAAACGCACCATCAGGCTCTCGATGTCGTGAAAGCCATCATCGCGGCGGCCGAGCACGCGCAGCGAAAGATTGAGCTTGGCCGGTGCTTGAATGCGATGGATCGAGCTCATGGCGATGGGTCCCTGACGATGAGTGCCATCATGCGCCCGGTTTTCCCGAGCTCTTTGCGATAGCTGTAATAGCGGAGCAAATCTGCCGCGGTGTTGAGCCCGCAGTCGATGAAATTTCCAAGGCCAAGCTCGTCCGCTTGCACGGCAATTTGCGCGGCAAAATCGATTTCATAATCAGGCGGTCGAATGCAGGGGCTGAGCACCGCGGTGACATCTTCCGCGCGCGTGCCAAACTCCGTCGCCATGCGCTCAAGCGCGACGCCGAGGATGTTTTGCTCGGTGCCCTTCTTACCCGAGTGCAGCAAGCCGATGGCACCCGTACGGCGATCGGCGAGCCAGACCGCACCGCAATCGGCGACATAAATCGCAAGCACCACCCCAGCTTGATTGGTCAGCAAGCCATCGACCCCAGGCACGGCGGCCAAGTCGTCGGGCGCGATGATTTGCGCGGCACCCGGCACCACTGCGACGGCATTGCCATGGACTTGCTCGGCACGCCACCAAGCGGCATCATTGCCGACAAACTCATTCACCCGTGCTTCATGAAACGAGCGCAAATGCCGCATCGCCTCGTCGCGGTCGCAAGCAAGCTCGAGCCCCGGCGCGCGCTCGACCCAGCCGGCACGAATGCCAGGGATCGCATGAATCGGATCAAGAAACGAAAACACCTCCGTCACCGCAACAGGGTAAGGGAGGTGATGGTGCTTCGCCAAGCGGCATTGTGTGCCGGGCGAAGCGGGATTCGTGCGCCAACTCAGTGCATCGAGCGGCCGTGGATCGCGCGCTTGGTGTGCTCGACCGCTTCGGCCTGATCCTCATCGAGGTCGGCAAGGATGTTGGCGAGGTCGCTGGCAATTTCCGAACGCATCTTCGAGACGAGCTCGGTGCCCTTGCGGGTGATGCGCACCATGATCTTGCGGCGATCTTCAGCGGCGTGCGTGCGCTCGACATAAGCGAGCTTTTCGAGACGGTCGACAAGACCGGTCGCGGCTGCCGTCGAGTGACCCATTTTCTTGGCGATATCCGACATCGTCAGATACTCCTCGCTCGAGAGATAGGTAAGGAGAAAGAACTGGGAAAACGAGATGTTTCCTTTGTTCAGCTCGGTCGACAGATTCAAAATGCAGCTGCGCTGCGTGAATAGGACAAAGTCAGCGAGACGGTCGGCATCGGCCTTGACCGAAGCGCCCGTGGCGTTCGTAGATTTCATGTTGGCTGGTTGTTGGGTTCATGTTTGGGGACCGGGTGACGCATGGCACTGCGCGGCGGAGACCAAGCGCCGGGCACGGGGCCGGGGCGGTTTGGAATCTGCCTGCTCCTTCGGGACAAGGAGTGCGGCGGGGACCCCACGCGTCGTGGGACTTTTGAAAATTACGCCTTTCCGAGAGGTCTTGAAAGAAAATAAATCCGTAAAACCGAAATATTTTTCAAAAAATACCGCTAATCCGAGGATTTTTGAGGATTTTTTACGTCCTCAGCGGGCGAAGCTTCCGCTGCCGGAGGCTCGGCGACGGGCTCGATAGGGGTCGGTGGCTTGGGAATATGTTGTGAATAAACCGCGTCGCCGAGCTCGACCTGACCCGACTGCAGGTCGGCGGCGGCGAATTGGCCGAGGGCCTCGCCGGTGACGAGCAGGTTGGCGCTGCGCTGGTCGGCCCCGCGGGTGGTGAGGATGGTGCCCGGCTCGGCGGTCCATTTGCCGAAACTTTGGATCAGCACAAAGCGTTTGTCGGGTGGGATCGACGCGATGCGACCGACGAGGCGCGGTGGCTCGGCCTTGGGTTTTTCCTCCGGCTCCTTGGTCGCGCAGGAAACTGATGCAAGGCAGGCGAGGCCAAATATGAAGGCTCGTTTCATCATGGCATTGGCGCCTCGTTGAGCGTCGGCGAAACGGGATTTTGTGCAGATTGCGAAAGGGTGCGGATCTCATCGGCCTGGATGAGGTTTTCGCGTCCGTTCGGGCCGAAAAGGATCAACTCGCCGGCGGCGGAGAGGCCATCGACCACGCCGACGCGTGGGCCGCTTGGTGTGGCGAGCTGCACAGTTTTTCCAGTGAGCACGCAGCGCTGGCGCACCTGATCCATGAGGGCGGCGAACTCCGCGTCGATCTGCCGCTGGCGGATTGCGAAGCGGCGGATGATCGCACCGAGCACATCGCCGCGCGCATGGGGTATGCCGGTTTCCAATTCGAGCGAGCTGGCAATTTGCGCCACCTCATTGGGAAAGCGCGTGGTGTTCACATTCAGGCCGATGCCGACGATGGCGAAATCCGCGCCTGCCTCGACGAGGATGCCGGCGACCTTGCGGGTGCCTATCCAGACATCGTTGGGCCACTTGATGCCGGCGGACGGGCCGAAGGACTCGACCGCTTCGGCGACCGCGAGGCCGGCGGCAAGAGCGAGGCGCGGCCATAGCGCCTTGGGTGCTACGGGGCGAAGGAGGATGGAAAAAGTGAGCGACTCGCCGGGCGGCGCAAACCACTTCGCGCCGCGGCGGCCACGGCCTGCGCTTTGTTCGAGCGCGAGCAACACCAGTCCCTCCGGTGCCGAAGCTTCGGCGAGAGCGCGCAACTCGTCATTGGTCGAGCCGGCCGACTCGAGCACCCTCAAATGAAAGGGATCGGGAAACTCCGCCGCGGCACCTGTGAGATCGTGGGCCATGGGTCAGGAAATTTCCAGCGGCGTGAAGTCCAGACCGATGTCGAGCGCCGGCGCCGAATGCGTGAGCGCGCCGACGGAAATGAAATCAACGCCGGTCGCGGCAATCTCGCGGATCGTTTCAAGCGTCACACCACCGCTCGCCTCAAACATCGGCACGGTTCGCTCGCCGCGCATCGCCACCGCTTCACGCAGATCGTCGATGCTCATGTTGTCGAGCAGGATGTGATCGACGCCATCGAGCGCGAGAAACTCGCTTACCTGATCGAGGCGATCGGCCTCAAGCTCGACTTCGATGCCTGGCTTGTCGTTTTTCAAATGCCGGATCGCCGCCTGAATTGCCGCAACGCCACCTTCGGTGACGAGGTGGTTGTCCTTCACCATCGCGCGGTCGTGCAGGTTCATGCGGTGGTTGTGACCGCCACCGTCGAGCACCGCTTTTTTTTCAAGCAATCGATAGCCCGGAGTTGTTTTGCGCGTGTCGAGGATGCGCGAGCCAGTGCCCTTGACCGCATCGACATAACGCGAAGTGAGCGTGGCCACACCGCTGAGCCTTTGCGCAAAATTGAGTGCCGTGCGTTCGCCGCCAAGGATCGAACGCGCCGATCCCTCGACGCGCAACAGCAAGGCTCCTTCACTCACGCGGCTGCCATCTTCGATCAGGATTTCGACCGACAGCGTGGGGTCGACCTTTTCAAAAATACGCGCCGCGAGCTCGATGCCGGAGACCACGCCTTCGCGGCGCGCCGTGATGAAGGCCCGCGCGCGGCGATCGGCCGGGATGAAATACTGCGAAGTGACATCGCCATCACCGAGGTCTTCAGCGAGCGCGAGATCGATCAATGTTTCCGTGTGGTCTTTCAACGAAAACGAAATGGAACGCCTCGCACGAGCGCTGTCAATCACGCGTCACCGCCGATGCTTTTGCAGCAGCTCGCGACCACGCGCGGTTTGCCACGGGCTGGCTTGCAAAAGGTAGTTGGGAAACTCAGGCCGCAATGAATAGCTGCGATGGAAGACCGGCGTCGCCGAGCCGGAAATCGGCGGCACGATCCACGGCCATTCGGCCTGCGCCTCGCGGCCGGCGCGTTGCTCGCTTTCGCAAAACTCGATGAACTCGCGCGATGCCTGATGGTGATCGACGAGCCGCACGCCTTCCTGCTGGAAGGACCACAGCACCGCTTCATTAAGCTCAACGAGCGCATGGTCGCGCCACAAGTTGCGCGTCTGGCGAGTGTCGAGGCCAAGCTTTTCGGCAATGACCGGCAGCTGGTTGTAACGTCCCACATCGCCAAGATCGCGGGCGCCAATTTCCGTACCCATGTACCAACCGTTGAATGGCGCGCATGGGTAAACTTCCGCACCAGTCGCAAAGATCATGTCAGAAATCGCCGGCACCGCATACCATTTGAGACCCAACTCGCTGAACCACTCGTGTCGCGGATGGCGAATCGCCACCTCACGCACCAACTGCTTCGGCAATTCGTAAAATCGCAAGGCCCCGCCGCACTGGATGATCAATGGCAAAAGATCAAATCGCGTCGGGCTCGCCGGCGGCCGCCAGCCGAGCACCAAAGCCACCCGCGTGAGCTCGAGGTTCATCGGATCACCGAGAATGCTGCCATCGGCCGACTCGTGCGCAGCGTATCGGACGAGTTGGTGGCTCCAAATGCGAATCTCATTTTCCGCCCCGCGCCATGGCGGCATCACCGTCATCATCGGCGTGATCCGCCCATCGCCGGTCGCGCGCTTCAAATGCTCGCAGGCGGCCTCGAAAACTTCGTCGGCCGTGGCGAGCTGGCGGGCATCGATCACCTCCAGCGATTTCCAATGCAGCCGACCGATGCAGCGCACGGCATTGCGCCACGCCTCACGACCGACCTGCTCGAGCGAGACATCTGCCGCGGCGGCGGATTTGAGCAACTCCGCCGAATCGACGAGGTCCCAACGCTTGGCATGATGGCCATGAAGCGGGCATCCGGAAGCAGGTGGCGTGTTCGGGTCATTCATGATCGCATCACAGCACCGGTCACGCGGCGGAACGGGTTCAGAAAGAAGCGGGAAAATCCATGGTGGCAAGCGGAAAGGACGCCGCTTCGATGAGGCGAAAAAACCTGAGGGGCGCAAATGTGGCCTGTTGACAAGCAGGGGCCCAAAGAATCACTCTGGAGAAGTTGCGCCGCATCATTTCGGGTGCTACGCTTGCCAGCTTCAAAATTCACCACCAGACACTTTTTTCATCCAGTGTTTTCCAACGAAGATTATTTAGCAGAATTGCTCAACGAAGCCGGCGTGGTCAGCGCGGATGAAGTTGCCGAAGCCCGCGCAAAAGCATCCAGCTCGCAGTCGCTGGTCGAATACCTGTTGGCCAACACCGCGCTCACCGAAGAACATGTCGGCGGAGTGCTTGCAGCCAATGCCGGCATCGACTTCATCCGTCTCGCCGATGTCCATTTCCAACCAGGCATCACCGAGACCATTACCGAGGATACCGCCAAGCGCTACCGCGTCGTCCCGGTGCAGGACGATGGCCTCACGCTCACCATCGCGGTCGCCGACCCGCTCGATTTCGAAACGCTCGACTCGCTGCCCCACATCGTCGGGCGCGACCTCACCTTCGTCTGCGCCACCCGCCAGGACATCCAGTACCACCTGCGCGAATTTTATCAGATCGCCGATGCCGGCCCGAAGGCCAACGACTTCGGTATCCAAGTGACCACCGGCGACCTCGAAGCCGGCGCCGAAGGCGATGACGCACCCATCATCCGCCTCGTCGTGCAGCTGCTCTCCGAGGCCTTTCGCCTGCGCGCATCCGACATCCACATCGAGCCTCTCGAAACATCCGTGCGCGTACGCTACCGCCTCGACGGTAAGCTGATCCATGTCGACACGCACCCGAAAAAACTCCTGCCCGCCATCATCGCCCGCCTCAAGGTGATGAGCGGCACAATGTCGATCGCCGAAAAACGCCTGCCACAAGACGGCCGCATCCAACTCAAAATGGGCGGCAAGGCAGTCGACCTCCGGGTTTCATCGGTGCCGTCCAACCACGGCGAGTCGATGGTCATGCGGATCCTCGACAAAACCGCCCTCATGCTCGGCCTGCCGGAGCTGGGATTTTTCTCCGACGACCAAGCGACCTTCGAACAACTGCTCGGCCTGCCCGATGGCATCCTGCTCGTCACCGGTCCGACCGGATCGGGAAAAACCACGACGCTCTACGCCTGCCTCAATGTCATCAACCGCCCCGACAAAAAAATCATCACCGTCGAGGATCCGGTCGAATACGAACTTCCCGGCATCAACCAGGTGATGGTGAAAACCGACATCGGCATGACCTTTGCCGCCGCCCTGCGCGCGATGCTGCGCCAAGCGCCCAACATCATCATGATCGGGGAAATCCGCGATGCCGAGACCGCCAACATTGCGATCAACGCCTCGCTCACCGGTCACTTGGTTTTCTCCACGCTTCACACCAACGACGCGCCATCCGCAGTCGCGCGTCTCGCCGACATCGGCGTGAAGCCATTCCTCATCGCCTCAGCGGTGCGCGGCGTGCTCGCCCAACGCCTCGTGCGCAAACTTTGCCCGATTTGCAAATCGCCCTCGGAACTCACCGAAAAGGAAATGCGCGCACTCTCGCTCGATGCCTCGCGCATGACCGATGCCACGATCTACGGCCCGGTCGGATGCGACAAATGCCGCGGCGGCGGATTCAAGGGCCGGATGGGAATCTTCGAGCTCTTCCTCATCGATGACGAAGTGCGCCAGATGATCAACACCGGCCTCACCACCACCCAGCTGCGCCGTCGCGCGCGCGAGCTTGGCATGCGCACCCTGCGCGAAGACGGCATCCGCAAGGTGCTCTCAGGTCTCACCTCCGGCAACGAGGTCGTCCACACGACCATGTCGGATGTCGACTGATTTTCCCCACAAGAAACCTTTCCCACGCAGCCCGTCCCATGGACCAACAGCAGATCGTCGAACTCTTCCTCGCCCGGGGCCTCATTGACCAAGCCCTCGCGCAAGAAATCGTCGCCGAGGTCGGCAACAGCGGCAAAACCGTGCCGGAAATTCTCGCCGACTTTGAAGTGATCCAAAGCCGCGAGGATGTTTGGCCGATCATTGCCTCCGAGTTGGGCGCGCCGATGGTCGACATCCGCGATTGGACGCCACCCGAGGCATTGCTCGCGCTTGTGCCCGCCGGCTTCGCCCGCCTCCACGGCGCCTTGCCAGTGCAGTTCGACGAAACCGGCCTGCATGTCGTGCTGGTCGATCCGCTCAACCCGCAAACGGTCGAAGACCTCCGCTTCGCGCTCGGCCGCGAGATCCATGTGATGATCGCGCCCGATTACCTCGTCGAGGCAAAGATCAACGATTGCTACGGCGGCGAAGCCAAAGCGATGGAAGACCTCCTCAGCCAGTTGGTCATCGGCAGCGAATCGCAAAATGCCGCCGACCTCGAATCGGAGGCCAACTCCGCGCCCATCATTCGCTATGTCGACTTGGTGCTTTATCAGGCGATCAAGGAAAAGGCCTCCGACATCCACTTCGAGCCATTCGAAAACGAATTCAAAATCCGCTACCGGGTCGATGGCGCGCTGTACGAAATGGCCCCGCCGCCGATCCACCTCGCGCTGCCGATCATTTCCCGCGTAAAGGTCATGTCGAACATGAACATCGCCGAGCGCCGCATCCCGCAAGACGGTCGCATCGTCAAACAAATCGGCGAAAAACAGGTCGACATGCGGGTCTCCTCGCTGCCCACTCACCACGGCGAATCGATCGTGCTGCGCGTCCTCGACCGCTCGTCGGTGAACCTCTCGCTCGAGAACCTCGGCCTGCCGGATTACATTTACGATTACGTCACCGAAACGATCGAAAAGCCCAACGGGATTTTCATCGTCACCGGTCCCACCGGCGCCGGCAAAACCACTACGCTCTACGCCGCGCTGCGCCGCATCAACACGATCGACTCAAAACTCCTCACCGCCGAAGACCCGGTCGAGTACGACATCGACGGCATCGTGCAGATTCCGATCAATGAAGCCATCGGCCTCGATTTTCCCCGCGTGCTGCGCGCATTCCTGCGCCAGGACCCGGACCGCATCATGATCGGGGAAATGCGCGACAAGGAAACCGCCACCATCGGCATCCAAGCCGCGCTCACCGGTCACCTCGTGCTCTCAACGCTTCACACCAACGACGCGCCCGGCGCGGTGACGCGTCTCATCGACATGGGCTGCGAGCCCTTCCTCGTCGGCGCCTCGCTCGAAGGCGTGCTCGCCCAGCGCCTCGTCCGCACGATCTGCAAGGAATGCAAATCGCCCTACGAACCGAACGAGGCAATCCTCAGCCAACTTGGCATTTCCGCCCATGAGCTCGGCGACAAACAATTTTTCACCGGCGCAGGTTGCGAAGTCTGCGGCCAAACGGGCTACAAGGGCCGCCGCGGGCTTTACGAACTTCTCAACATCACCGATCCGATCCGCGAGCTGATCACCGCCCGCGCCCCAACAGTGGTGATCAAACAAAAAGCCGTCGAGCTCGGCATGAATACGCTGCGCGAGGACGGCCTGCGCAACATTTACCTCGGCAACACGACCATCGAGGAAGTGCTGAAGTACACCTGATGCCCGGCCGCCCGGAGCCACGCTTGCGGGCCCGACTTTCCCATCGCCAAGCCGATGAATTTCCGCTTTAGTCATCCATAACATCCGCCATGCCAAACTTCCTTTATAGCGCCCTCGATGCCAAAGGCGAACAGAAGACCGGAACCGTCACCGCCGGCTCCGAGAGCGAAGCCATCCAACAACTTCGCGGCAGCGGGCTTTACCCGACCCAGATTCAAGAAGAAGGCAAGGCCAGCAAAAAAACCAAGGCTGCACTCGCGCCAAAAACCAAAACCAAAGGCAAGGCCAAAGCAGCACCCGCCGCCAAAGCCGGCGGCAGCGTGAAGCAAAAGAACCTCACGATCTTCACCCGTCAGCTCGCCACCCTCATCGACTCCGGCCTGCCCCTGCTGCGCAGCCTCACCGTGCTCGAAAAACAGGAACCCCATCCGGTGCTCCGCGCCACCATCAGCGCACTCGCGGAAAACGTCCAGGGCGGCTCGACCTTCTCCGAATCGCTCGCCCAACACCCGAAGATCTTCAACAAGCTCTATGTCAACATGGTCAAGGCCGGCGAACTGGGCGGTGTGCTCGAAGTCGTTCTCAACCGTCTCGCGGAATACCAGGAAAAAGCCGAGAAGCTCAAAAACAAGATCGTCTCGGCCATGGTCTATCCGGTGATCGTGATGTTCATCGCCGTCGCCATCTTGGTTTTCCTGATGATCTTCATCGTGCCGAAGTTCAAGGAGATGTTCACCAACACCGACCAGGAGCTTCCGCTCATTTCCAAAATCGTCTTCGGCACCTCCGAGTTCTTCCTCGCCCGCCCATTCTTCGTGCCGAACGTCTTCTTCCTCTTCATCGTCTTCGGCGTCCTCGTCGTGCTCTTCAACATGTGGGGCAAAACCAAAGGCGGCCGCAGCGTCATCGACATGCTCAAGCTGCGCCTGCCGATCCTCGGCGACGTCCAACGCAAAAGCGCCGTCTCGCGCTTCTCGCGCACACTCGGCACCCTCGTGACCTCCGGCGTGCCGATCCTCCAAGCGCTCAACATCACCCGCGACACCGCCGGCAATGTGGTGATCTCCAACGCGATCGAAAAAGTCCACGAAGCAGTCAAGGAAGGTGAAACCATCGTCACCCCACTCCAAGCCAGCGGCGTCTTCCCCAACATGGTCATCTCGATGGTCGATGTCGGCGAAGAAACCGGTCAGCTGCCCGAAATGCTTCTTAAAGTGGCCGACGTCTATGACGACGAAGTCGACAACGCCGTCACCGCACTCACTTCGATCCTCGAGCCCATCATGATCGTGATCCTGGCATTGATCGTCGGCTCGGTGGTGTTCGCGCTCTTCCTGCCACTCATCAAGATGATCTCGACCATGGGCAATCAGTAAAAAACAAGCTCCGCCAAAAAATCATGAAGCCCTTCGCGCGCCGCATCGGCAAAGCCGCCTTCACGCTCATCGAGCTGATGGTGGTCATCACCATCATCGTCATCCTCGCCGGCCTCGTGATCGGCGGCATGGAATACGCCAACCAACGCCAAGCCACCGAAAAGGCCAAAACCCAAATCGCACTGCTGTCGAAGGGGATCGAAGAGTACAAACTCGACATGGGGGCGTATCCGGGAACGGATGACAACACCGCGGTCGCTGGTGATGTTTCGGAACAATTGTACAACAACTTGTTCAAAGACGGTTACGATTACACCAGCCCAAGCACGCCACCAGCCAACTGGACCAAGGCGATGAAAATCTATTTGAACGAATTGGACCCCCGCGCCACCAAACAGGGATGGGTGACAACCACGACGGCAGCCACCCCCGCAGCCAGCCTCAAAATTCTGGATCCATGGGGTAACAACTATCGTTACAGAAAAGGCACCAATGCCCAAAACCCCGACTTCGATCTTTGGTCGATGGGCAAGGATGGCAAAACAAATACGACCACCCCGTCTACGACGCAGACGGACAACAAGGACGACATTCGAAACTTCTGAGGCACCGAAGAAAAGGCGGGCCTTCAAGGATGATGAGTTTTTAGGAGCAGGCAGAGCGCGAGATGCGTATTGCGCCTTGCTGGCTTGAACGGGCCGCCGCCACACGCATTTGCGGCGCAATTGTCATCGGATTGTGCTCGACGCCCGCGCATTGAGCGGGCTTGCTCCGGGCGAAATTCCATGAGCGAAGCACCTTCCACACCTGCCAAGACCGACGCCGACAAGGCTGAGCCACGCACACGCCGGATCTCGAATCCGCGCCCGAAAAAATCGGCCAAGCCCGCCAAGCCGGAAACCGCGAGCGGAGCCAAAACCGAAAGCGAACCCGCGCCCGCCGCGAAGTTTCCCGAGTTTCCATCGACCACCGCCGAAAGCCCCGCCGCCGCGCGGAGCGATTGGCCCGAACCCGAGCCAGCCACCTCAGGCGGCGGATCCGGCCCGGAAAATCCAAAGCGCAAACGCCGCCGGAAAAAAGGCAAGGGCGGCGGACAATCACCAGCCAACGCAGCCGCGGAAAACGAGTCGCCCGACGAATCATCAGATGCCCCAAGCACACCCGTCACGCAGCAAGCGAGGCAGAATCAGCCGCCGCGCGTGAAGCTCGATGCCGAGCAACTCGCGAAGTTTGCCTGGAAGATCTATCTGGCCGAGGTGAGTGAAGAAGGCGTGGCACTCATTGGCGACAACGATGCCCGCGAACTCTCGCGTCGATGCTTCCGCCTTGCGGAAATTTTCCTCGAGGAACAAGCCCGCCGCCGCTGAGCTTGGGCTGCCGAAGCGCTCAGGACTTCCAGTTGAGCACGCCCTTTTTGAGAGCGTAGGCGTAGGCGATCACGAGGATGCCGGCAAAGCCTGCCATGCTAACCAGTGCCGCCGGTCCTTGTGCGATGAGGTCGCGGAACTGCACCGCCCATGGGTACATGAAGACGACCTCGATATCGAACAGCACGAAGAGCATCGCGACGATGTAGAACTTCACCGAAAAGCGCGGCGCGCCTTCACCGATTGGAAGCATGCCGCATTCGTAGGCGCTGTCCTTGGTCGCGTTGGTCCTTGCCGAGCGGCCGAAGATGACGCTGGCGATCAGGACGGTGACCGCAAATCCAAGCGCGACGAGCACTTGAAGCAAAACGGGAAGATAATTTTCGGGCATGGCAGTTGGTGCGGACGGGTGGGTGATAGCCCGTGAATGCCGGGTTTGGATAGAAAAAAAACCCGCGGCCGTCACCGGTCGCGGGTTTGACGAAGCAAGTACAACACCAATGAAAAATCAGTCTTGCTCGGCGGCTGCCTCTTGAGCGGCCGCATAGGCGCTGGACGCCTCATGCACGCGGGCAGTGCCCTTGTACTCTTTGCCGATCTTCTCGACGAGGCCACGGGTCACAAGGTTCTGAAGTTTCTCGTAGGCGCGCAGGCGGAGCATTTCCTCGCCGCCGCTGACCGCATTGCGAACCTTCAGGTTTGCGAAAACCCGCTCGAACAAATCGTTGAATCCAAATACCTTCTTCTCGGAGAGCACGGTGACCAGTTCGTCGGTCACATGGTCCGGAAGCCGTCGGGAGAATCGTGTGCGCTTAGTAGTGATTGCCATAACGCCATCACCCTACACGGGTTTGTGACAAAAGCGACTCAAAAAACTTTGAATAAACTTCATAGATCTAAAATATCACGGGTTCCTGACCATTGTGGGGGCCAAAAAAACCAAAAAATTCCCTCATGCCAGCTTGACAGCGGGCCGTTTGCCGCCATTCTCCGCCCTCCCGACGCGTCGGAAACGTGTTGGGCAATCAAGTTCCCATGAAAAAGGACATTCATCCCAAGTACAATCCAGTCGTGTTTGTCGACATGACCACCGGCGCCCGCTTCGTCACCCGCTCGACCAAGAGCTCCGACAAGAAGGAAGTCATCGACGGTGTCGAGCACAGCGTGATTTCGATCGGCATCACCTCCGACTCGCATCCGTTCTTCACCGGACAGAAGCAGTTCGTCGACACCGAAGGCCGCATCGACAAGTTCCAGAAGCGCTTTGGTGCGGTCCGCCGCGTCGCCAAGCCGAAGGCGGAGTAATCCCGGAAGGCCTCTCTGGCTGCCGGCGTGTTTCACGGCGCTTCACGCGAAGCGCCGAGTTGCCTGATTGTTTTTGCCCGTTCAGACGACCGGGCCCTCGGCCAACACATACCAAAATCGGGCGAGGCCTGCCTTTTTCATCTCCGAGCGGGTCATGGCGTAAAATGCCTGCCATTGGTCGGGGTGGATCGTCTGGCAGCCGAGCGAGCTTGTGCCCTTGCGGCCGCCGCGATGGATGTTGATCGCCACACCAGGCCGGCTGCTGGGGATTTCTTCGTCGCCATCGCGCCTCACCGGCAGCTCTTCGTCGCGCGTCGCCGGGCGAAAGGCCGGGTAGCCGCCATCCGGTCGAGAAATGCCGTGCTTGCCGGGTTTGTAGGGATGGCAACCGGGCATCAGCGATGCCACGCCCTTGCGGAATCGGCTGGGGTCGGTGTTGGCATTGAAGGCGGCAAAAGTTTCCGGGCCCACCACAAAGGCGGCATCGTCGTAGATCCCACGGTCATTCACGCCGGGCGCACCGAGCGAGTCGCGGTAATACCCGCGGATGCCCACCACCAGCATTTCGGGAAATGGTTCGCCCGGCCGCTGCTTGCGCCAGACCGCTTGCGCCGTGGCGAGCACGATCGATCGCGGGGCGCGGGGCTTTGCCATGTTGCGGGAGCTTGAAATTTCAGCCGAGGCTCTCGATGCGGAACACCACCGGCTCGCTGTTGATGCAATCGAGCGCCTCAATTTCGGCCAAGGCCTCTTGCAGTTTTCCGAAGGGGCAGGTGTGAAGCAGGAAAACCATGTCGACAAATTCCGCGTCGGGGTTCGATGGATTCACAGGCGAATGCGTGCCGGAAATGCCGATGTGGTGCTTGGCAAGGATGCCGGAAATTTCGGCGATCACGCCAGGGCGGTCGGTGACGTCAAAGCGCACGTAATACGCCGTCGAGGTCTCGGCGACCGGCAGAATGCGGCCCTTTTCGCGATAGGGCAGGAATCCGCGATGACCATTCGCCTGGCGCAAGGAACGCGCGGCCTCGACGAGGTCGGCCACCACCGATGATGCGGTCGGATCCTGACCCGCGCCACGGCCATAGAACAACGACTCGCCCGCGGTGTCGCCATGCACGGCCACCGCATTGAAGACGCCGTGGACGGATGCGAGGATGTGCGACTTGGCGAGGAACGATGGCTGCACGCGCAGCTCGACTTCGCCATTCGGATGCTCGCGGATGAAGGCCAGCAGCTTGACCACATAGCCGAGGCTGGTGGCGAAATGAATGTCATTGGGCCGCACCTGCTCGATGCCCGAGACATGGATCGCCGCGGGATCGATCGGAAATCCATAGGCCAGCGTCGCCAGCAAAATCGCTTTGTGCGCCGCGTCCCAGCCATTCACATCGAGCGCCGGATCGGCCTCGGCATACCCGAGCGCCTGGGCCTCGGCGAGCGCCGCCTCGAAGGTGAGGCCGGCATCGGTCATGCGCCCGAGAATGTAATTCGAGGTGCCGTTGATGATGCCCGAAAACGACAGAATGCGGTTGCCGATGAACGAATCCTGCACCGTGCGGATGATCGGAATGCCGCCCGCGACGGCCGCCTCGAAATGGATCGGCGTATCGTGTTCCTTGGACAAGGCAAACAACTCGATGCCGCGCTCGGCGAGCAGGGCCTTGTTGCCGGTGACCACCGGTTTTTTTGCGCGCAGCGCGGCGGCGACAATTTCAAACGCATCAGTCGTGCCGCCGATCAGCTCGACGACGATGTCCACCGCCGGATCCTCCACCAGCTTGCGCCAGTCGGTGGTAAACATTTCCGCCGGCACTTCGCCAGTGGTCGCGCGCGCCTTGGCGGTGTTGCGCACGAGGATCTTGGCAATGTGCAAACGCACGCCACCACCGGTGCGGCCGGTGATCAACTCACCATTGCGCTCAAGCACATTCCACACGCCGGAACCGACAGTTCCGAATCCGGCCAAACCAATGCCAAGTGACGAACAGGATTTCACGCCGCCCAGCATGACGATGAATCAGCCACCCTCCAAGCCGGAATTGGCGCGATGGAAAAGTCTCAGGGCTGGGTGGCGATCCCGAGCTGACGCTCCGCTTCGAGCCAGTCGCCGCGTGAATCACCTGGCAGGCCCTGCTCAACGCGGCGGCGGTAGTTGAGATAGGCCGCGCGGGCGATCGCATCATTGCTGGGCCGCGGCGCGGGCGCGGGCTTTTCGGTGCCCGATTTTTTCGCAACCTTCTTGGCGGGTGCTTTGCGCGCCACTTTTTTGGCGGCAGGCTTTTCCGTTTTTTTCGCTTCGGGCTTCACCGCTTTCGGCGCGGCCTTCTTGGCGACTTTCTTTGCAGTTTTTTTAGCAGCCATGATGAATGGATAATTGTGGGTTTTCTAGCAGGCGAGATGCCAAGGCCGAGCATAAACGCGCAGCTCGGTGATTGCCAGCCCCTTTGACGCGCGTATATTGACGCCATGGCGACTGGCTATTCGTGGAGCGTTGCGCGCGGCGGCTCGTATCAGCCCCCCGCGTCAAACCGTCTCGGTTGGTGGGCGGTGATCGCCATGATCGGCTCGATCCTGCTCCACGTCGCGGTGTTTTTCGCGTTGGAAAAAATGAAGGTCGCGATCCATGTCGAGCAGGCAGCCGAACTCCGCACCGAGCCGATCGTGATCCGTCCGGTGGATGTCGCTCCGCTGGAAGCGCAACCCGCGCCACCACCCGAGGAAAGCGTCAAACCACCGGAAAATGCCGCCGCTTTGCTCGAAGAGGTCGATCTGCTCGCCGACCTGCCCAAGGACAAGGAAATCGAAATGAAGCCCGATGTCCAAGAGGCAGAATTCGCACTGCGCATGGCAAACCCAGCCGCCAAAGGCGAACCCAACGCGCCAGCGGCCGAAATCACCTCCGGCTTCGAAATCGACTCCGACGACCTGCCCGAGCTCGGCCGCCAGCCGGAACAAATCAAGCCGGCAGAGGTCGGCCAAATCACCATCGACCCCGGCGCCATGCAGGCGGATGACGACAAGCTCGGCAAGCTCACCGACGCGATGATCCAACAAGGCGCCGGTGGCAAGGCCGACCGCGGCGCACTCAACGACAACGCCTCACTCGACGACCTGCTTGGCCTGCCGGCCAACGCGCTGGTCTCGAAAAAAACCATGCTGCCAAGCGATTTGCTCTTCGAGTACAACAGCGCCGAACTCCGCGAAAGCGCAAAGGTCGGGCTCATGAAACTCGCGCTGCTCATGGATCGCAATCCCGAGCTTTTCTGCTGGATCGAAGGCCACACCGACCTGATCGGCGGCGACGACTTCAACCTCGACCTCTCGGTGCGCCGCTCCG
>JBIKIK010000119.1:0-5290 GCA_044361655.1 Luteolibacter sp.
CTTTACGACCTCTGGGGTGACACGGTGACGATTGCCAAAAAGCTCTCGGCTGGCAACAGCACCGCGATTCGCGTGACCTCGCAAATTCGCGAACGCATTGGCGATCAATTCAACTTCGGTGCTTCGGATAAAATCGAAATCGAAGGCAAATCGGCCATCGAGGCATGGGAAGTCGTCGGCTGAAACGGCGGTGATCTGAAACAAGGACCGAGTCATGAACACGCTTCTCCAACAAACGATCTCAAACCTTTGGCCCGCCATTTTTCTGGCCGTGGGTTTTCCGGTAGTGCTCTTGATCCTCAACGAAAGCATCGCCGCCTGCAACCGGGCCGGGCTGGTGCTTGCACGGACGCTGCGCTCGATCCGCAATCTTGTGGCGCCAGCCTTGGCGCTTCTGATCTTTGTGCGCTACATCATCGAGCTGCCGCAGTCGAGCGCACTCGTACGAGTGGTCGAGACCGGCTTCTGGGTACTGTTGCTCTATGCCTTGCTTGGAGTCGTCAATGACCTCGTCTTCGGATCCGCACGCAGCGACACATGGCGCGAAAAGGTACCCAAACTTTTCCGGGACCTCGTTCGCGCGCTGCTTGTGGCGGTCGGCGCGATGGTGATCTACTCGCAGGTCTGGGGTCGCGAAATCGAAGGTGCGCTTGCCGCGCTCGGCGTCGGATCGATCGTGATCGGCCTCGCGCTGCAAGAACCTCTCGGCAACATCGTTTCCGGACTCATGCTGCTTTTTGAGCGCCCGCTCAATGTGGGTGATTGGGTCATCGCCGAAGGGGTCACCGGACGCGTGATCGAAATCAACTGGCGCTCGGTTCACATCGAGACCCCAACGCGTGAGCTCCAGATCATTCCCAATGTCTCACTCTACAAAGGGCCTTTCACCAACCTCTCGCGACCGACCACTGCCCGCACCGAACGCATTGAAATCGGCTTCAGCTACGATGATCCGCCAAACCGCGTGAAGAGCCTCATGATGGGGATTCTTGCTACGACCGAAGGCGTGATCCAGCAACCGCCGCCATCGGTACGGACCTTCAATTATGCCGATTTCTCGATCATCTATCGGCTGTCATTCACCGTCGATAGCATGGAGGACCTTCCGGATATACGCGACAGCATCATGACGCGGATTTGGTATGTGGTGAAGCGCGAGGGTCTCACGATTCCGTTTCCGATTGCCTTTGAGTATGGCCCGGGCGAAAGCCCGACGCCGACACCACCGACACCCGCGCAACTGCTTGGTGCCTATCCGCGTTTCAAGCCCGCGCTCAAGCATGAGGAGTCGGAACCTATGCTCAAGGTCTACGCTGCCGGCGAAACCGTGCAGGACGCGGAGCTCAAATTCAAAGGTTTCGCGCTCATTCTCGAAGGTTGCGCGAAATTGCTCTCGACCGATGCCAACGGCAAAGCAATCCAGATCGGTGAAATCGGCGCCGGCGAATGCTTCGGCGATCAACTCACCGCCGGTGCCTCGGTCAGCGACATCGGCATCGTCGCCGTCGAAGACCTCAAGATCATGGTCTTCGAAGATGAAGTCATCGGCGACCTGCTCAACCAATCACCCGTACTCGCCGATGAAATCGGCGACGCCATCGAGCTCAGACGCCAAGCCGCACAATCGGCGAGGAGGATGAAGGGGTAGATAACGAAGGGAGTTATCGTTTGTGAGTTATTAGCACCAGAACCCGCGCTCCACCGGCTACACCTTTTCGCAAACTGCTCTAGGGTTCGAGGCTCTCGCTGGGACGCATCGCCCTAGCGATTGGAATGGAATAGGAAATTTTTCACCGATTCGCGTTTGAGGCGAAGTTCGCGCCATTCGTTGACGAGGCGGCTGGCTTCGATGATGCCGCAGCCGGCGGGGATGCGGATGTGAGGGCCATCGCACCAGATGCCGCGGATGGCGACGATGGCTTCGAAGCGGCCATTGTGAAGGACGCCGAAGGGTGCGCCGAATTGTGCGGGGCAGTCGAGCCGTTGGCGCCAGCCGATGAGTTGGCTCATCGTCTCGGTCGTGCGCGGCAAGGGACCGAGGGCGGGGGTCGGGTGGAGTTTGCGGATCAGCGCCTCGGGCGGCATTGGTGAGTGGAGTTTCACCGATATGCGGGTCAGGAAATGAACGATTGATCCGAGGTTGAGGATGCTGCGCGGGTGGCGTGAGAGTTGGCCGAGGTCGAGGAGTTTTGAGACGAGTGTTTGCGCGACATATTCGTGTTCGCGGATTTCCTTTTCGTCTGCGGCGAAGACATCGTGGTCTTCGGAGCGTGCGGTGCCGGCGAGGGCCATTGTCTCGAGGTGGTGGTCATCGAGTGAGAACAACAACTCGGGTGTGGCACCGGCAAAGCCGGAATCGCCATCGATCCAGCCGTATGAATGAAGCGGTGCGCGTTGGCATTGCATCGCGCTGGCAATCGCGTGGATGGGTGCGGATTTGCAGACGCCGGTTTCGGTCACGACAGGCACGGTTTTTTCAAATCCGCCGCTGTGGATGCTCGTCATGATTTCCTGAAACACCGCAGAGAACGGAGTGGCATCGAGTGTTTGCCATTCGCACTCGATTGGATCGGATGATTTCGCAGCAGCGATGGACTCGGATGCGAGGCATTCCGATTCGTGCGGGATTTTCCATGGTTTTGGATCTGAGAGAGCAAAATCCTGCACATAAAATGCCGTGCTGGTGGCGGGTGCTTGTGCCGCTGCAGTGAAAGGTCCGCGGCCGATGATGCGCGACCCGTCGCCGCGGGTGAGCCATGCCATGGAATCGGACTGCGTTTTCATGCTGCGGGTGGCACCATGCGCGTGGAGCTGGTGTCGTGCAAGTTTGATTCGCTTAGAACGCGTCCTTCACATGGTTGATCTTTGGTGTTTCGCCCTCTTCGAGCAGGATCTCGATCACATCGAAGCGCCACGGGAGATTGCGTGTTTTGAGCAGCTTGAGCCATGCGTTGGCGCCGCGCTCGATGAGTTGTTGCTTGGTTTTGTCGACCGCATCGAGCGGGCGGATTTTGGTGTCGCTGCGTCGGGTTTTGACTTCGACAAATAAGAGCAACCGATCGTGTCTGGCGATGATGTCGACTTCGCCGCGATGCGGGCCTTTGAAATTTCGTTTGAGGATTCGGTGGCCGCTGGCGCGGAGAAAATCCACAGCGATGCGTTCGCCGTATTCGCCGATCCAGCGGCGGTCGCGGGCGAGGCCCTCAGGGCCCGTCAAGCGGCAGGGCGAGTTGAGCCACCGGCTGAAACGAGCGACGATGGTGGCGACAAGGGCCGTGTATCCGAAGCGCTTCAAGATGTGCCTTGGTGCCATAACCTTGGTGTTTCGCAAAGCCGAATTGCGGAAACTCGCGGTCGATTTCTTGCATGATGTCGTCGCGGGTGACCTTGGCAATGATGCTGGCGGCGGAGATTGAGAGCGAGATCGAATCGCCCTTCACGATGCCGTCGTGAGGGTAGGGGAAATTGCGGAGCGGAAGGCCGTCGATGAGGCAGTGGTCGGGCGCATCGCTGAGGCCTTCGACCGCGCGGCGCATGGCGAGGTGGGTGGCTTGCAGGATGTTGATTCTGTCGATTTCCTCGTGGTCGGCAGTCGCGACCGACCAGATGATGTCCGGGTGGGTGGTGAGGTGGTCGTAGAGTTTGCGGCGGGCCGAGGCGCTGAGCTTTTTTGAATCGTCAAGGCCCGGGCAGGAGAAATTTTTTGGCAGGATCACTGCGGCGGCGGCGACTGGTCCGGCGAGCGGGCCGCGGCCTGCTTCGTCGATTCCGGCGATAAGCGAGATTCCGCGGGCATTGAGGGCGTGTTCGAGTGAGAGGTTGGGCACCGTGAAGCGGTTTCCCACATTAGGTAGCGACTGCAAAGCATTTTCATGCGGTAACATGGGAGGATTTTCTATCGTCACTCGCATGATCGCGTAGGTGCAACTTCGCGGGTTTGGGCGAATCATTGGGCACAAATGATTTCATATCTTCCGAATGGAGCGGGATGGATGGTGGCGATGCTGGGGCTAGGTGGCATCCTTGGCATTTTGGCACACAAGCATCAGCCTTCAGGGTACCGGACCTTGCGGAGTTTGCTGAAGTCCCGAAAAGTTGAACTACCCGAAGAGTCGAAGAGGGAGTGGGCGATCGGAATTTATGAAGGGTTGAGCCCTTGGGAATTGGTTGAGAGCAAACGGGTGGAGAATCCGGTGCTCACGCGTGATGATGTGACTGATGTGAATGCTGAATTGCTGGCGGATCCCTTCATGATCGTGCGAGAGGGTGTGTATTACCTGTTTTTTGAAATTTTATTGCAGGGCGAGGACAAAGGCGTGATCGGGCATGCGGTGAGCGCCGATGGTTTTGAGTGGCAGTATCGCGGAGTGGTTTTGAAAGAGGAATTCCATCTGGCCTATCCGCATGTGTTTGAGTGGAACGGGCAAGTTTACATGGTGCCCGAGTCGAACCGCGATTTTTCCGTGAGGTTGTATCGGGCGGTAGAATTTCCGAGGCGCTGGGAATTCGTCAACAAGCTGCTGACGGGTCATGATTATGTCGATGCGACGCTGTTTCGCCATGGGGACATGTGGTGGATGTTTGCGAGCACGACGCGCAACGATGTGTTGAATTTGTATTATTCAGAAAACCTCAAGGACGGTTGGTCGGCGCATCCGATGAACCCGGTGGTGAAGCTAGACAAGCACATCGCAAGGCCGGGCGGCAGCGTGATCGAACATGAGGGCAAGCTGTACCGATTTGCCCAGGATGACGATCCGGATTATGGCATTCAGGTGTTTGCCTTTGAGATCGTCGAGCTCGACATCAATGTCTATCGCGAGCGGATGATGCTTGAAAAACCGGTCGTCACTGCCAGTGGTCATGGATGGAATGCGGCGGGCATGCACCATGTTGATTTGCACCGGCGGGATGGCGGGTGGATGGCGGTGGTGGATGGTCGTTCCGCTTGAGCGGTGTGCCGCATCAGTGCTTTGCCGCGTCCCGATGTTCGGCGATGAGCCGGTGATAGAGGTCGATTGTGCGGCTGGTCTGGAGTTCGATCGGATATTCCTTGAGGACGATGCTGCGGCAATGTTGCGCCATCGTGTTGAGGGCATCCGGGTTGGAGATCATATCTTCGATCACGCGGGTGAGGTCGCTGGCGTGTTCGGGTTTGGCGAGTTGGCCGGTGATGCCATCGCGCACCAACTCCGGCACACCACCGACTGCGAATGATGCGACCGGTGTGCCGCAGGCCATGCTTTCGAGGATGACCAGCGGTGAGTTTTCCGCGCGGCTTGGATGGATG
>JBIKIK010000120.1:0-5236 GCA_044361655.1 Luteolibacter sp.
GCGGGCGGCGGCCTTCGCGCTTGAGGCGATTGGCCAGCTTTGCGGAGGTCGTGGTTTTGCCGGCGCCGTTGAGGCCGCAAATCAGGATGCGCGCCGGCGGGTTGAGATCGAGTGGCGACTGGTTACCGCCGAGGAGTACTTCGAGTTCGTCGTGGAAAATTTTGACGATTTGTTCGCCGGGCTTGATCGACTTGAAGACATCCTCGCCCATCGCCTTTTCCTTCACCTTGGCGATGAAGTCCTTGGCAACGGCGAATTCCACATCGGCCTCAAGCAGCGCAATGCGGATGTCGCGCAGTGCGTCGGCGATGTTTTTTTCCGAGATGCGGCCCACGCCGCGAAGGTTGCGGAAGGTTTTGTCGAGATTGTCGGCGAGTGATGAGAACATGGGAAATGTGGTTTTAAGTCAGAACAGCTCCGAGTAGCTGGCCGCTTGGTCGATGCGGAACCACCATTCAAGCGCGGGTTGCGCCGGTTTTCCAGAGCGGTTTTTCCATGTGACCGATACCGGGCAAACAGGCTGTCGCAGCGGGCGGTTGACCTTCCATGAGAACACGCCTGTCTGCGCGTCGAAGCTTGCGGGCACTTCGCCCAAGCCCGCAACGCGCATCACCAGCGTCGACGGGTCGAGGTCGGCGACTTTCGAGAGGTCGGCGGAAATGACCGGCATGCGTTCGTTGATGCTGGCACCGGATTCCGGGCTCACTGGTTGCGCGGTTGTCAGCACTTGCGTCGCAGCGTAGGCCTTCGGCGCGGCGGGAGCTTCACCGAATTGCGTGGACAGCTCAAAGATGTGGTCGTGCGTGCCGAGAATGACATAGCGCGGCAATGTTTCATCAGGCGTCGATTGGCTCACCTTGCCGGGCAGCACCGTGAACAGGTGCGTGTAACCAATTTCGCGCGCAATCGGAAACATCTCGGGCGTGAAAAATCCGCCGGGGTAGACATAGGTGCTGATCGCTTGACCGAATTTCGACTCCAGAAATTGTTTCGAATCGCCTAGTTCCTTATGCAAAAACGCGCGATAAACTTCGGGGCCTTGGCGTTGGTTTTTTTTCACCACCTTCGGGTAGGGATGGCTCACCGAGTGGCTGCCGATCGTCGCGCCGGCGGCGATCATTTCGCGGATCATCGCAGAGCTGAGCGACTTGCCGCCACGGTCGACATAGTTTTTGTAGAGATACATCGTGAACGGGTAATTGAACTCCCGAAGGATCGGAAACGCATCGGTGTAGACCGAAAGCCAGCCGTCATCGATCGTGATGAGCGCCGACTTTTCCGGCAGTGTTTTGCTGCCATCGTTTTTCTTCCATGCGATGAAGTCGGCGAGTGAGATCACCGTGATACCGCGGTCGCGCAGTGTTTGCATTTGCCAGCGGAACTTTGCCGTGCGGATGCGCATTTCGGTCTCCGGCAGCATGGGCGAAAAATCGTGGTAGCCGAGCACCGAGACGCGGCTTGATTGCGTCGCGGCTGGCGCTGTTGGCGCTGGCTCCGTCAGGGCAGGAGGTGCCTCGGCCGCGGGGATGGATTCGGCGCTTGGCATCGGTTCCGGCGCAGGCTCGGGAGCCTGGGCGGCAAGCCGCATGCTCGCAAAAAGCAGGGCGGTCAGAGCTCGGCGAATCATCGGCGGATGCTAAGCGCGGGTCTGCGGAAATGAAAGCGCAAGAATGCGGCGCGGCCCTTAATCACGGCGCGATGCGGATCCCTTTTTCCTCAATGAGGATTGACCGTCTCTTGAGCAGTGCGCCGAGGCATTGCTTGAAGGTGCGTTTGCTCACTCCGAGTTCGTCGTGGATTTCGTCGGCCGGGCTGTGATCGCCGATCGCCCAGAATCCACCGCGGGCCTTGAGTTCGGTGAGGATGCGTTGCTCGAGTGTGTCGACCTTGTCACGGCCCGGCGCGTGCAGGCTGAGGTCGATTTTCCCATCCTCCCGGACGCGTGAGATGAAACCATTGACGCGCTCGCCGGGTTGGAGTTCTTGGAAAACGCCTTCGGCAAAAAGCAGGCCGCTGTGAGTGCCGTTGATGATGGCCTTGTAGCCAAGTGGCGTTTTGCCGAAAATGACCAGTTCCACCGGATCGCCCGGCGCGTAATTTCCGCGGCTCTGATCGAGAAAACGCGAGATTCGCGTCGATGCAATGATGCGTCCCGAGACTTCGTCGACGTGGACATGGACGAGGTAGGATTTGCCTGGCTCCATGCGCGATTTTTGCTCGCGAAACGGCACCAGCAATTCCTTGGCAAGGCCCCAGTCGAGAAAGGCTCCGACGCCGGTGACCGCAACACACTTGAGTCGCGCGAAGGTGCCGGGCATGGCCTTGGGGGTCTTGGTGGTCGCGACCGGGCGGTCCTCCGAGTCGCGGTAAATGAACACATCGAGCGGGTGACCAATTTCCCAGCTCGCCGGCATTTCGCGCCTCGGCAGCAGGATTTCTCCAAGCTCGTTGCCACCGTCGAGATACAGCCCGAAGGATTTTTCCCGCAGGACATTCAACAACGCGCGCTCACCGATTCGGGCCATGCGTGATGATGCGGCATCGACCGACGGTGGTCGATGCCGATTTTTGCAAGCGTGTGATCAATGGGGCCAAGGACCCGTCGCTCAAGCCGGCTTGTTGCCGCCCGCGTTGCGGATCTGCTCGAAGGTGCCTTCGATGAGATTGCGGCCTTGTTCGCCGAGGCTGTGGTAGATCGTGGCCATCGTTTGCACGACGCTGGCGGCCGGGCCTGCAAAGGTGAACTCGCAGTTTTTCACTTCGCACTGGTTGAGCGCGAATGCGCCGTAGCCGAGCACGACAAAGCGGCAGTTGGTGAATTCGCAGCCTTCGTATTCGTGGAAATCAAGCACGACTTCTTCGTTGGTGAACTTGTTTTTGCTAATTTTCATGGATTATTATAGTGTGATCTGAGGGGGTGAACGCTAGTCGAGACGCGTCGATATTGCACATGTTGCCTATCCATTCAATCAACATCATTCGAGGCGGGATCGAGCAATTCTCTCGCTAGGTTTCAATTTTTGGCTTTTCAAAAGCTGGCTGGCGGTTTACGGTTGCCGTCCGCCAACCAATGGTGGTCGTAGCTCAGTTGGTAGAGCCCCGGATTGTGATTCCGGTTGTCGCGGGTTCGAGTCCCGTCGATCACCCCATCTTTCCCATCGGAAGCCATATCGGGCTTTGGGCGGGGGAGGAGGAATCCAAATGATTGATCCATGTTGCCGCTCGAGAGCCGTATTCATTACAAGTTTCGCAATTCCCTGCTTTTGGCAGAGGCGCTGACGCATCCGAGCCTTGCTTACGAATCGCAGCATCGGAATTTTGACAATCAGCGTTTGGAGTTTTTGGGCGATGCGGTGTTGCAATTGATTGTCACCGAAGAATTGTTTCGCCGATTTGCGGGAGCGACCGAGGGGCATCTCACCAAGTTGCGTTCACGGGTGGTTTCGCGTCGGGCTTTGGCGAAATTTGCCATGGCGATCCATCTCGGTGATTACATTTTGCTCGGCAAGGGCGAGGAGTCCACGGGTGGCAGGCGGCGCTTGTCGACCTTGGCCGATGCCTTCGAGTCGCTGATCGGCGCGGTGTTTCTCGATTCCGGCGTCGAGAAGGCGCGGGAATTGGTTTTACGTTTGCTCGAGGACGAGCTTGGCAGCATGGAGGAGGGGACCGAGGAAATGAATCCCAAGGGTGAATTGCAGGAATGTTTGCAGGCGATTCATCCGCAGGCGCCGATGTACCGGATCATCAGCGAGAGCGGCCCCGATCACCGGCGCGTATTTCAAGCGGAGGTTTCATGGCGCGGGAAGGTGCTGGCCAGCGGCAAAGGCAAGAGCAAGAAGGAGGCGGAGGCGCGTGCGGCCTTGGAGGCCTTGCGGGCGAGGCTGTGGGATGTGTGACGCGTGACGCGAGAATGTCGCTTGGCAAGCGGGCGGCATGAATGGAGATTGGGCGCGCGATGGGTATAGGTCTTTCGGAATTGCGCGGGCAGATGCCTGCGGGCGGTTTGTTTGGCGGTGGGTCGTGGCGTTGGTCGCCCGAGCCTTTGGTATTGAGCCAGGCGGAGGTGGATGGCCTCGCGGCGCTGGGCCACTCACTCGCGCGTTTCCAAAAATCCTGCGATGAAATTTATCGAAGGAGCGCGGCGGGATCCTTGCCGTCGTGGATTGCTGATTGGTTGGATCGCGGCAAGCCGGAATGGTTGGTCGCTTTGCAGCGCGCCAAAGGCATGGCTGGTCATGCGCCGCGGGTGATCCGCCCGGATTTGATGGTGACGCAGGAGGGCTTTGCGATGTCGGAGCTCGACAGCGTGCCGGGTGGCATCGGTGTGGCGGCGTGGATGGCACGCGTGTATGCCGATGCCGGCTATGAGGTGCTCGGTGGTGCGGATGGCATGCGCGATGGGTTTCGCTCATTGATGCCCGATGGCGGCACTGTTTTGATTTCCGAGGAGGCTTCGGATTATCGGCCGGAAATGGAATGGCTGGTTTCGACGCTCGGTGATGATTGGCGGGTGGCTTCGGCTGAATCTTATGAACCCGATGGTTCCGCGCTGTATCGGTTTTTTGAATTGTTCGATTGGCAGTCGGTGCCAAGTGCGAGGCAGTTGGCGCAGGATGCGGCAGATGGAGCGGCGCGAATTACGCCGCCCTTCAAGCCGCACTTCGAGGAGAAACTTTGGTTGGCCTTGTTGTGGTCGCCGGCACTGAAAGGTGTTTGGGAAAAGTCCCTGCGCGGCAATCATCTCAAGCGGCTGCGCGAGTTGGTGCCTTTTGGTTGGCTCGTCGACCCCACGCCTTTGCCGCCTCATGCGGCGCTGCCACGCTTGGAGCTTCACTCGTGGGATGAGGTCGCTGGTTTGAGTCAGAGGGAGCGGCAGTTGGTGCTCAAGGTGAGCGGATTTCACGAGACCGCATGGGGCTCGCGCGGAGTTTTAATCGGGCATGATTTGCCCACGGCCGAATGGTCGGCGCGGCTGCGGCATGCTTTGGATCATGCGGCGGAGCAACCTTGGGTGATGCAGCAATTCCGCGAGGCCAGGCGGATCGAACATCCGGTTTTCCGCGATGATGGCTCGGTCGAAGTGATGCAAGGGCGGGCAAGGATTTGTCCGTATTATTTTACCGATGATGCAGGTTTAACCCAGCTCGGTGGCTGCCTCGCCACGATCGTACCGGCCGACAAAAAGAAAATCCACGGCATGAGTGATGGGGTGTTGGTGCCTTGTGTGGTGGGGTGA